>NZ_DATCTO010000094.1 GCF_036567905.1 Candidatus Binatus sp. | reverse complement strand
CGTGGACGCGGCGACACCGGCCGCGGCGGTGGCGCGTTGGTCGGCTCGGTCACGGGCGGCGCGGTCGGCGCCGGCGTTGGAAACCTGGCGATCGCGGTGAACGTCGTCGCCGTCTCCGCGACCGTGAAGCTCCATGCATAGGTCTTATTTTTCGCGGTAATCGAGACCGAGTAGCGCGACCCGGGTCGAAGCGGCGCGCGCGGGACGATCATCACCGCACTTGAGGCGCGCAGATTCCAGCGGCCGAATTCCTGCCCGGTCGCGTTCTGATTGCGATAGCTTGGCGCGTCGAATGCGCAGTGCTCGATCGGTTTGCCGTCCTCCATCAACGAATGCGCGGAGAGTTTCGTGCCCACCAGCCGCCCGATTTGCAGCGTGATTGGAAGCCCCACCGGCCGTTCGTAGCCGGGGCAGCTCGCCAGCGGGTCGGGCGCCTCGAGTCCGATCCAATCCAGCGACACAGCGGCACCGTCGGGTGGAAATTCTATCGCGCGCGGATACGGCTTCTCTTCCTCGGGCGGTGGCGGCAATCGCAGCGCGGCGACCCAGCATTCGTCGCTCGAGGCCTCGCCGAAACCGGCCTCTGCCAGGAAAGGATCGAGCATCGCGAGGCGATGAAACGGGCCCTCGATCCAATGATCGATCTGCTGCCCGGCCTCGAACGAACTGCAGCCCCACGCGAGCTGGAGGTTTCGCGCCACGCTCGCGCCATTTGCCGAGTAGCCGCTCCTGCCGGGCTTCTCCTGGTACGCCTCCGCGCCCATCGGCTTTGCACTGCGCATGTCTTCGCCGAAGTTGAGCAGCAGGTAGCGCGTATGCGCCGCGGCAGCGGCACTCAGCTCGGAGTTATCGCGAATCGGATCGAGCCCAAGACCAGAGCGGTAAAAGTTGATCCGCTCCAACCATGCCATCGACGACGACGCGGATTCATCGGTGGCCGGTGACGACGCGGGTAAATTCGGCGTCGGCGACGGCACCGCCACGCTGGCAGCATAAACCGCAGCCGGCGGATTCGTTGGGCGTGCCAATGAAGCTGCGGGAGTCGGCGCGCTTGCAAATCTGGTCGTCGGCGCATCGACACGCTTTGAGGTGGCGTGCGAATCCGCCCATGCGACAATCTCCGCGACCGTCGCGCGGGAAACCAGGCCCCATTTCCCGAAATGATCTGCCAATCCGACTACGACAAGTGCTGCGACAACCGCACCGGCACGCAGGTTCTGGCGCCAACGTCGCCGCTTGAGCGCGTCCGGATCGATAAATCGGTACGGAACTGCAACGCCAAAACGGATATTGTCGCCGTGCTTGAGCTCCTGCTTGCGGCGAATCCGCCGTCCATTGACAAAGGTGCCGGCCGCCGACTTGAGATCGACGACATAGTAACGGCCGCGCGAGTATCTAATGGTCGCATGACGATCGGCTACGCTCGCATCCGCGACTCGCAGTCCCGACCCTTCCACGCTGCCTATCCCCGCTTCATCCCGCCCAAGCAGCAGCAACCGCGTGCCCGGCGTCTCGCGATCCACCGCCAGCAGACGTGCGGCCTGCGCTCTCCTCAGCATTTGCGGTTACTTCCGCGCGGGCCGCTCAAGCCCGCAGCCATCTAGAAGATAAGCGCGTCGCCCTTCGAGGGGGGCGCTGTGGGAGTTTCCGTGCAGTACGGCGCCAGCCCCGTCGCGCTGCTCGCCGCCCTCTCCGCCAGCAGCTTATTGAGATCTTCCTGACACCGATTCTGCCCGGTTTGATAGTAGCGGTACCGGTAGGCTTTGACCGATTCGTGCGGCGGCTCGACCAGAACCGGCCCGCTCACCTTCGACGCTTCCTCGGGCGTGAATCCCACTTCGCTCGGAGTCAACGGGGCAGGAGGCGTTTTGGATTTCCAGATTGGCACCCCCGGCAAGCCCACCGATTGCAGGTTGCCCTGCTGATCTTCGGTCCACTCAAAACATCCGGCGAGCGCGCAGCAGCAGATCGCCACCACCACTAATATCACGCGTCTCACGACAACCGTCGCCCTCTTTTTGCTCATCGGGGGAGAATTGCCGCCCCCCCCTCGATAACCATCGGTTAACAGGCGCACTACATCACGGACGTGTGGAAAAAGTCCAGTCGTACTGCTTTCCGTTCGCGCTCATCGACACCGCGTACTTCGCGCCCTTGTCAAGCGGCGCGCGCGGAATCAGCACGACCGTGCCGTAAGACTTCAGAACGTTTCGCCCCAGTTCTTGTGAGTATCCATCGGGATTCGAGTAGCTAGTCGAATCGAACCCGCATGCTTCGACTGCGGTGCGGCTGCCGTCGGCGTTTTCCCGCGCGATTGAGTATTCGCCCAGATGAGTATCCATCCAGGCGCCGAGTTGTAGTGTAATAGCCAGTCCGCTGGGTGGCTCGTAGCCGGGACAGTTGGTGCGCGGATCGGGCCATTCGTTGCCGAACGACCTTATCGCGACGGTTGCGCCGTCAGGAGGAAACTCGATCGGCCCGCTCTCCGCCGCGCCCGCCGGCAATTTCCGCTGCGTGCCGTTCAATAAGTTGAGTCCCGCGGCGCAGGCTCCCGACTCGCAGTAGATTCCGAAGCCTGCGCTGGTCAGTCGCGGATTGAGGATCGGCATGCGATGGAACGGTATCGACATCCATCCGTCGATCGACCACACCGGCGAGCCCCATCCGCGTGCGTCCGAGGTGGCGCTCGCATCGCTGGACACCCCTCGCATGGACCACACGTCCATGTCGCTGGCCTTGGCCGCCTCGAGTCCTTCGGGCGTAAAGTATGGACTCCCCGGATCCTCGGTATGCATCTCGGTGCCGAGGCCCCCGTGCTTGATCGTGCCGTGGTAGTTCTTGACGACGTACATAGTGTGCGCGCGATCGCCCTTGCTCAGCGCCGGATCTTCGACTATCGGCGCCAGCTTCACCATCGCCCGATAGTAGTTCACTCGCCTTAACCATTCGGGCTCGACTACTGCGGGAATCGCCGGCGACGCTGGCGTTGAAGTTGCCTTTGCTTGCAAGTTGGCCGATGCCGACTGAGTATTGGCCGCCGAAGGCGCGGAACTGGACCGGCGCGGCGAAATCCATGCGCCGATTGCCGACGCGGCGGGTCCGATCTCGCTTCGGTAGCGAACTCCCGCGAATCCCGCGACGAACATCGCGGCCAGAATCGCAAGCCGCCGCCCCAGCCGGCTGGGGGCGCGCGGCGCCCGCGCCGGCGCCGGTATCGGATCGCCCGCAGCGATAAAAGCAAAACGCGCAGAGCCGAATTTGATCTCGTCGCCGCGCTTCAGCGCGATCGGTTTGCGCACTCGGCCACCGTTGACGAACGTGCCGTTAGTCGAGCCGAGGTCCGCCAGCTCGAAGCGGCCAGGCTTGCGCGTAATCGTGGCGTGACGGCGCGATACCGTCGTGTCGTCGAGCACTACATCGTTCGACGGATGGCTGCCAATGGCTACTGTCTGCTTGTCTAGTGGGTATTCATGCGAATCGGAACTGCCTATTGAGGCGAGACGGCTACGCGCGCTCCCGTTCTCGGCCGGGACGTTGTCCGCAGAGCGTTGCTTTGGCGGCATCGATCGCCCTAGCCCAGATTCCAGAAGCGGCCGACGTCTTGCGCCGCCCGCTCGATCATCGGCATCACCCGGTCGCCGCCATCATCCGGGCGAATCGGCTCATCGGCGTCGCGTCCAAATTCGTCGATCACCGCGCGTCCCGACTCCGCGATTGCTTCGAGGTCGTAGCCGCCTTCGAGCGCCGCGACCATCCTCCCGCCGCAGCATTCCGCGGCCAGCCGCTTCACCCGCCGCGCCATCGCTGCAAATCCCGCCTCGGTCACGCGCATCTGCGCGAGCGGATCGCGGAAATGCGCATCGAAACCGCATGAGACGAGTATGAACTCGGGATTGAAATGGCGTCCGATCGGCATTATCAGGCGATCGAACACGCGGATATACTCAGCGTCGCCGAATTCCGCCGCCATCGGCGCATTCACGGTGAATCCCAGTCCGGCGCCGTACCCGATCTCGTGGAGCGAGCCGGTGCCGGGGTATTCCGGGAACTGGTGCGTGGATACGTAGAGCACTTCGGGCGATTCGTAAAACATATCCTGCGAGCCATTGCCATGATGGACGTCCCAGTCGACGATCATCACCCGCTTGAGGCCGCGTTTTTCGATTAGCCACTTCGCCACGATTGCAACATTATTGAAGAAGCAGAATCCCATCGCGCGATTAGGCAGTGCGTGATGCCCTGGTGGCCGAACAATAGCAAATCCATTATCTATTGCTCCGTCCATCACGGCCTCGGCTGCCGTAAGCACGCCGCCTGCGGCCAGGATCGCGGTCGCGTACGAGTCGCGCGAGCTATGCGTGTCCGGATCGAAGTCGAACCGATCGATCGACGCCGTCCGCGCGACCGTCGCGATATACTGAGGGACATGGCAGCTCGCGAGTTCCTCGTGCGTCGCTTCGCGCGGCGCCATGAATCTCAGATCCGGCCGCGTGAGCGACTCCGCCATCTCGATCATGACCTCGGCGCGCGCCGGACGCTCGGGATGCGCCCGGCCGGCGAAGTGCTTCAGGTAGCGGCGATCCGCGACGACCCCGGTTTTAAGCATCGTTGACACCCCGGTCGGGTATAATGATTAACTGGCATGGAGCAGGCGCGGTTGCGCGGAATTTTTCCGCAGCGCGCAAAGTCATCGAATTGCGCTGGCCAGTACGCCGGACGGTCATCGAAGTTTGGACCTTTTTGAAATAGTTTTGATCCTCGCGATCGCGCTGATTGTCGTCGGCCCCGAACGCCTGCCCGAGGTTATGCGCACTGTGGGAAAAATTTTGCGCGAGCTGCGTCTGGCGAGCAATACCGTCCTCCACGAACTGACCGAGGTGCTCGACGAGCCGCCCGCCAAACTGCCGCCGCCCGCGCCCATCGCGCCCCAGTCCGGGCCGCCCCCCGTCCGGCCGCCCGAGAACAAATAGCCGGTCATCCCGCACTGTGGCTAGCGAGGATATCACACCGCCCGCGCCCATCGAGGAGACGCCGGAACAGGCGCGGATGCCGCTGGTCGAGCATCTGCAGGAACTGCGCACCCGGCTGATTCGCGCCTTCATCGCCATCGGCGCCGGCTTCGTCCTCGCGTATGCGATCAGAAATCCGCTGTTCCGCATGCTGACCTGGCCGATTCGCGAGGTCTCGGGCGGCAAGGTGCTGCTGATCGGCACCGGCGTCGGCGAGGCGTTCTACACCGAGATCAAGGTTGCGCTGATCGCCGGACTGTTCATCGCCAGTCCCGTAGTCTTTTACGAAATCTGGAAATTTATCGCGCCGGGTTTGTACGAAGCGGAACGCAGGATGGCCAGGCCGTTCGTCTTCTTCGCGACGATGTTTTTCGTGCTCGGGGGATATTTCTGCTGGGCCGTCGTCTTCAGAGTCGGCTACGCATTTTTCCTGGCTCAATACGCGTACATCGGAGTCACCCCGACCATCCGCATCAGCGAGTACCTGGCGTTCTCATCCAAGCTGCTGCTCGCGTTCGCGCTCACGTTCGAGATGCCGATTTTCGCGTTTTTTTTCACCAAGCTCGGGATGATCGACTACAAGATGATGTTCAGCTACTGGCGCTATGCGATCGTCGCCATCTTCGTGGTCTCTGCGGCTCTGACTCCGCCCGACGTGATCTCGATGTTCCTGCTCGCGATTCCGCTGGTGCTGCTATACGCGATCAGCGTCGGCGTCGCCTGGATGTTTCGCCTGAAGCCCGCGGAAAATCCGGCCGCGACAACAACGAAACCCGAACAACCCGAAACGGTCTGACCCTTTAGGCGAATCGATCAGAGGGTTTATGGCAATAATTCTGAAATCTCCGGTCGCCACCGGCGCACCCGGAATCCCGCCGCGATGGACCCGCAGCGCCAAGGATGCGGTCTGCACCGCCTACTCCTCCGGAAGCCATCTATGGTTCACCACCTCCGTCGGCGTCGTCAACGAGATTTATTTTCCCACCATCGATCAGCCGCAGGTCCGCGACCTCCAGTTCCTAATCACCGACGGCGAGACCTTCTTCCACGAAGAACGCCGCAATCTCGATTCCACCACCGAGTACCTCGACGCCACCGGCCTCGGCGTGCGAATCGTCGGCCATTCGCCCGATGGCCGCTATCATCTCTTCAAGGAAGTGATCACCGATCCGCATTTGTCGACCCTGCTCATCAACACCCGGCTCGAGGGCGACCCGGAGCTGCTCAAAAAACTGCACCTCTACGTCATGCTCGCGCCGCATCTGTGTGTCGGCGGATGGGGTAACAACGGTTACCTGGCCGAAATCGTCGGGCACGAGTTCCTGACCGCGAACAAGGACGACGTATGGCTGGCTTTGGGAGCCACAGTGCCATTTCTCAGGGCTTCGTGCGGATACGTCGGAAATACCGATGGATGGCGGGACATCAGCGACAACTTCGAAATGGATTATCAGTTCGCCGCCGCGCTCGACGGCAATATCGCGCTGACCGCCGAGATCGATTTGCGCAAGGGCTACTCTTTCACCCTTGGGCTGGGCTTCGGCCGCAAGCTCAATCGCGCCGTGACTACTCTCTATCAGTCGCTCGCCGAACCTTTCCCCAAGCATCGCGCCCGCTTCCTCGAGCAATGGCGTCGCGCGTCGCACCATTTCCTTCCGCTTGAGAAATTCTCCGGCGACGGCGGCGCGCTCTATCGCCGCAGCCGCGAGCTGCTGCTCGCCCATGAAGACAAAACTTATCCCGGCGCGATCATCGCTTCGCTCAGCATCCCCTGGGGCGAGGCCAAGGGCGACGAGGACCTTGGCGGCTACCATCTGGTGTGGACCCGCGACATGGTCAACAGCGTGATCGGATTGGCCGCTGCGGGCGAACTCGCCACCGCGCTGCGCGCCCTGATCTATCTCGCCTGTGCGCAGCGCCCCGACGGCGGCTTTCCGCAGAACTTCTGGATCGACGGGAGGCCCTACTGGAACGGGATTCAGCTCGACGAAGTTTCGTTTCCGATCCTGCTCGCGGGGCGGATGCACAAACACGGCATGCTTGAGGATTTCGATCCGTATCCGATGGTGCTGCGGGCAGCCCACTTTCTAATCGACAACGGATGCGCCACGCCGCAGGAGCGATGGGAAGAAAACGCCGGCTACTCGCCCTCGACGCTTGCGGCAAATGTCGCCGGATTGATCTGCGCGGCCTGCTTCGCTCGCGACCGCGGCGACCTGGTGACCGCGCAATTCCTCGAGGAGTATGCCGACTTCCTCGAGGCGCACATCGAAACCTGGACCGTCACCAATCAGGGCTTCCTCGTCCCCGGCGTCAAGCGCCACTACGTCAGGATCAATCCCATCGACGTCGGCGATCCGGACGCCGACGAAAGCATCGACGGCAAGCGCGTCTTCATTCACAATCGCGCACCCGGCGCGCAGGCTGAATTCCCCGTGGCGGAGATCGTTGACGGCGGATTTCTCGAGCTGGTCCGCTACGGCATTCGCAAAGCCGGCGATCCGCTGATGGAGGATTCGATCCGCGTCATCGACGCCGTGCTGAAGACCAACTTCCCTGCCGGTCCGTGCTGGCGGCGCTACACGCATGACGGCTATGGACAGCTTGACGACGGCGGCCCGTTTATCGGATGGGGCCGCGGACGCCCGTGGCCGCTGCTGACCGGTGAGCGCGGGCATTACGAACTCGCGGCGGGTCGTGACCCGACGCCCTATCTGAGAGCGCTGGAACGGTTTGCGAATTCGACGCAGTTGCTGCCCGAACAGATCTGGGATCAACCCGACATCCCGCACGAGCTGCTCAGGTATGGCTACCAGACCGGCAGCGCGACTCCCTTGATGTGGGCGCATGCCGAGTACATCAAGCTGCTGCGCTCGGCCTCGGACGCGCGGGTCTTCGACCTGATCGACGAAGTCAAAGACCGCTACCTGAAGCTCGGACGAAAGCCGAGCCGCCTTCGCGTCTGGAAATCCAACCGGCGCGTCAGGTCGGTTGCACCCGGCGACCGCCTGCGCATTCAGGCCACTGGGCCCTTCACGCTTCACTGGTCCAACGACGAATGGCGGCACTTCAACGATAGCGGGTCGAATTCAACGCCGATCGGCTTCGATTACGTTGACATCGATATCGGCGCAGGCCAGCGCGCCCCGGTTCGCTTTACGTTCAACTGGCGCGAGACGCGCAATTGGGAAGGCCGCGACTACGCCGTCGCAATCGCCAGCTAGCGTATAAATCGCCATGCGCGACATCTGCCTTAAGGTTCTTTCATGGAACCTGCACGCAATGGCGTGGCCATTGTCCAAAGACCCCGGCGGCCGGATGGATCGGGTAAGCGCGAAAATGCGCGAACTGTCGCCGGACGTTGCGCTATTTCAGGAAGTCTGGTTCGGCTCGCTTGTCGATCGTCTTACCCTGGCGCTGCAACCCGATTGGATTCCAATCTGCATCAAGCGCCGGAGCGCCGGTCCCCGGGGCGGACTGCTCGCATTCGTCAGCGCCTGTGCGGGATGGCGGGTGCGCGCAGCGCCGGAGTTTCACGCCTTCGCCGCGAGCGCGCCGGCATGGAAAGTCTGGGAGGGCGATGGACTCGGCGGCAAGGGCATTCTGACCGTCGAGCTCGAGCGCGGCGAACAGCGCATCTGCGCTGTCAATACTCATCTCCAGTCGGCATATCCGGGGATCGACTATGCCGATGTTCGCGAAGCGCAGCTCAACGAGCTTCGCGAGATGGTGTCCCGCTTCCATGCATCGCTGCCCGCGATAGTTGCGGGAGATTTCAACACCGACTCGCGCGAGTCTCTCTATTCACTCATCGCGGCCCTCGGGACGGATCTGACTGCCGAGGCGCGCGAGCGAGGCAGCCTCGGAACATACGCGGACTCCCATGACCAACGCCCCGAATGGATTGACTACATCGTCGCAGCCAACTCACACGCGTGGACTGCTTCGGCAAGCCTCGAGCTCATCGCGAATCAGCGGGCCGATGTCCCCTACTCCGACCACAGCGGTCTTTTCTGCACGCTCACGCTCGCGCGGCGCCAGTAGGGAAGCAATTGGAAATGGAACTGCAGGTGACGCGACTACGCGGCCGCATTCGCGAAATAGGCGCCCGCCGGCAGGCTGTTTGCCTCGATTACTTCTAAGGAACAGATTTGCCGCTCGGCCCTCTTTTGAGGACGAGCCTGAACGTGGACTCCCCCAGTGAAGTCACTTGGTGATTTCCGAATTGAGCACGAAGAGTGCCCCGCCGTACCAAAAGCTCATTTTTGTGCGCGAGAGGGCGTTGCAGCCAACTCAGCGATTGCTTAACTGATATCCAAGCATGTGCTGTGGCGATCGTGGCTCAACGGGAGTTGTTCGACTCGATCGAGCCGGCTTGTTTTGTTCGTCGCAGCCAAGCGTAAAAACCCGCGGCCTAACGTCGTAAAGCGCCGCGTAACAGGATTAGGGAGGGGACCGATGAAATTCAGATTCCTTATGATTGCGATGCTTGCCACAGCCGTGTTTTGCGCCGCGCCCACTTGGGCAGGTCGGAACGGACCGGCACCAGCGCAGAACGGATCGGCAAATCAGCAGGGAGCTACGCCGGACTCTACAACGAAACCGTCGAACTACAGTATTACCCTGACCATGATCGAAGCGCCGACCACCTGCGCTGCCGGCTACTGCACAGGTGGAGAGGGCTTTGAATCGTTCTGTCCAAGCGGTTCGTGCTCATGCTGCACCTACACTGGGACTGCCAGTGGCTCCGCGGGCAAAGGCGCGATGACGTTTTATGAGACCTACGATTATGGCGCCGGATCTACAAGTTATGGCATCGCATGCTCACCTGCATACGGCGAAATAGATATCGCTGGTTCAAAGGATACCGAGGCTATCGCGTTCACAGGCGGAGACTGTTTTCCCGACACGGCCCCCTACTACGCGCCGAATCTTCTCAACGGCGGGTGCATGCTCTGGGACAGCAATGTTTATACAACTGGCGGAGCAATTGCCGCGTGCGGTGGCACTTACAGTTCCAGCAACAACACAAAGTTCAGAATTAAGGGCAAAGCCCTGAAGTAGGCTGGTTCGGGCTGCATGCTGCTGAGTGGCAGCCGTTGACGAAAAACTTGAGGGGCCGTTCCAGATAGCTGGAACGGCCCCTGTCTTATTCAACGGGGAGTCCGAAACCTCGTGAGGTTTCGGAATTTTAAGTCCGCATCTCTTCTTAACATTGGGTGCAGGCGTCGCCGCTGCGAAAATAACGGCGCCGAGCCCATAGCGCGACATCCACCAGACCAATCATCACCGGGACCTCGATCAACGGGCCGATTACGGCGGCGAATGCCGCCCCGCTGTCGATCCCGAAGGTCGCGACCGCGACTGCGATTGCCAACTCGAAATTGTTGGACGCCGCGGTGAAGGACAGCGTCGCGGTCTGCGGATAGGTTGCGCCGACGGCGCGGCTCAGTACGAAGGAAAGCGCGAACATGATCGTGAAGTAGAGCAGCAGCGGAATCGCGATGCGCACGACATCGAGCGGCAGATGCACGATTTTCGCGCCCTTGATCGAAAACATCACGACGATCGTGAAGAGAAGAAAGACCAGCGTGAGCGGACTGACCTTCGGAATGAAACGCTCGCGATACCAGACCTTGCCCTTGCGCGAGGTAAGGATCTTCCAGGTCGCAAAGCCCGCAACGAACGGCACGCCCAGGTAGATGCCGACGCTTTCCGCGATCTTGCCGATCGTGACTTCGACGATAGCGCCGCTCAATCCGAGCCATCGGGGCAGCACCGTCACGAACACGAATGCATAGAGTGAAAAGAAAAGCACCTGAAAGATCGAATTGAACGCAACCAGTCCGGCACAATACTCCGAGTCGCCGCCGGCGAGTTCGTTCCACACGATCACCATCGCGATACATCGCGCCAGGCCGATGATGATCAGCCCGGTCATATACTCCGGACGATCGCGAAGGAATATCACCGCGAGCGCGAACATCAGGATCGGACCGATGGTCCAGTTCTGGACCAGCGAGAGGCCAAGGATTTTCCAATCGCGAAAGACATCTCCAAGCTCGTCGTAATTCACCTTCGCCAGCGGCGGGTACATCATCAGGATGAGCCCGATCGCGATCGGTATTGAGGTGGTGCCCACGCTCAGGCGATCGAAGACAATCCTCACGCCCGGCGCCGCCGCTCCCAACACGACCCCGGCCGCCATCGCCAGGAAGATCCATAGCGTCAGGTAGCGGTCGAGAAACGAGAGCCGGCGAAGGACCGGCGTCTGTGCCATCGTCATTGATGCGTTCATTGCTAACTTCTCCGTATCGGCGGAGGTGCGAGATGCAGCCGCTACTCGCGCCCTTCGGGGAGTTTGACCTTGCCGATTTCCTTGACTCGATCCTGCAGAGCGAAACTGTCAAGTGCCTCGATTCTCAGGCTCGTGAAAATCTTGATGCGGTTTTCCAGCTCGCGGTAGACGCGGAAGAAGAAGCGGCGCTTTTCCTCGTCGCTTCCCTCATACGCCGCCGGGTCGGCCGCGCCCCAGTGCGCAGTGATCGGTTGTCCCGGCCATAGCGGGCACTGCTCGGCGGCCGCCCGATCGCAGACCGTGAAGACAAAGTCGAGCGGCGGACTGTCCGCACGGGCAAATTCGTCCCAGCTCTTGCTGCGCAAGCTGGAGGTGTCGTAGTTCAGCTCCTGGAGCAGCTCTAATGTCATCGGATGGACGGCGCCCTTGGGATGGCTCCCGGCGCTGTATCCTTTGAACTTTCCCCTGCCCCACCGTCCGATCGCGCATTGCGCCATGATGCTGCGCGCGGAATTGCCCGTGCATAGAAACAAGACATTGTATTCACGATTGGCCACGGCGCGGTCGTCCGTCGAGGATCGGTTCACTATTGCGCTTTCCGATTTTTCTTTGGCGTGACAGTCTGCTGAGACGCGCATTCGGATCCGCTGTCTGGCGCGGCGGCTGAACCGCATAGCTCCGGCCACCCGCCGCAGCAGTTCTCAGTCAGGTACGCAAGCAGATCGCTCATCGCCTTGAAATTGGCGCTGTAGATGATCGATCGGCTCGCGCGCCGCGAACTCACCAAGCCCGCAAATCTGAGTTGGTTCAGGTGAAATGACAACGTGGGCGAGGGCTGACCCAGGCGCGTGCCGATCTCGCCGGCCGGCAACCCCGCGGGACCCTTCTGCACCAGCAGACGAAAGATGTCGAGCCGAGTCCCTTGCGCCAGCGCGCCCAGCGCCACGATTGCGGTTGACTTCTTCATATTTTCATACTTATAAAGATATAGCAAAATAAAGTCAAGCAGGTTTAAGCAACCGAAAGAACGCCCCCTGTCTTCCTCCTTTCCCCTGCTACGCGAGCCGCTCGATCGTGAACTGCGCGGCCAGCGACACCATCATCGCCTCGACTTCGTCGCGCGAATCCGCCGAGAAGTAAATCCGCAGATGATGCCGCGTGGGATCCTCGGTCCGCAGCGTCGCGAGATTGTCGTAGGACTCGACGATCGACTTGAACAGCACGATCTGCTCGGGCGGTATCGCAATCAGCATCGAATCGATCGCCGGCGGTTTATTTTCGCTCACAACCAACTCTCTTCCCGCGCAAGGTTTACTGTTCGCTGCGCGACCCTTACATTCTAGCCGATGACGCTGCCGCGGGTCTTGTTCGTAACCGGCAAAGGTGGCACCGGCAAGAGCACGGTCGCTGCCGCGCTGGCGATTGCGCTGTCGCGCCGGCGTCCGACCACGCTCGCCGATCTCGACCGCCGCCTGTCCGCGGCCGCGGCGCTGGGCGCGACGGTGGAGGATTCGACCGCGGTCAAAGTCACCGACTCGCTCGACGCCGTCGCGCTCACGCCGCGCGCCGAGCTCGAAGCCTTCATCGAGCGCATCGTCCCGATTCGCGCCATCTCGCGCCGGATGCTGCGCAGCCGAACCTTTGGTTACGTAACCGCCGCGCTGCCGGGTCTCGAGGCTTTTCTGCTGCTGGAACGTCTCCGGATCATGGCGGGAGACGCGGCGCTCGAGGATCATTTTCTCGTGATCGACGCGCCCGCCTCGGGCAGCGCGCTGGAACTGCTCTCTGTCGCGTCGGGCGTGAAGGGAATCGCGCCCGCCGGCACGCTGAACCGGCTTGCCCATTCGGTCGACAGGTTCCTCACCGACGCGACGCGATTCGGCGCGATCGTCACGATGACGCCGGAGGATCTCGCGGTTCGCGAGGCGCTCGAAACCGCCGCCACGATGCGCGAGCGGCTCGGCATCGTCACCGTCGCCGCGATAATCAACTGCGTTCCCGATTTGCTCTTCGATGCTTCCGAGCTCGCCGCACTGAGTCCGCTCGGCGGCCACGCCCGCCTGGCCATGCGCCGAAACGCCGCGCACAAACAGGCGGCTCTAGCCGCGCCGCGGTTCGCCGCCGCCGGCATCCCGACCTTCAGCCTTCCGATGATGTTCACGCCGGCCATGGGACTCGGCGAAGTCGAGAAACTTGGCCGCGTGCTGGATGCGGAGTTGCTCGACCGATGAAGCCCAGGGCCGTACCGCTCAAGCCGTCTGCCCGTCTCAAGCATCCCGCCAGTCCCGAGTCGTTCGACTTGCGCTCGCAAAGCCTCGTGATCTGCCTGGGGCCCGGCGGCGTCGGCAAGACTACCATCAGCGCCGCGCTCGCCGTGCACGCCGCCGTGATCGGACGCGCGGTGGATGTGATGACCGTCGATCCCGCGCCGCGCCTGCTCGACGCGCTCGGCCTTGGAGCGGATTCATCCGAGCCGATCGAGGTCCGGCTCGAGGGCATTGGTCATGCACGCCGTGGCGGCGGGTCGGGTCGCGCGAGGCTGCGCGCGTTGCGCCTGGATCCAAAACGCACCTTCGATTCGATCGTCGCGCGTTACGCGCTGTCGGACGCGGCGCGCGACACGATTCTTGAAAATCGAATCTATCGCAATCTCTCGGGCGCGCTTGCGGGAGTGGCGGACTACATGGCGATGGAAAAGCTGCTCGAACTGGCAGCCGACCCATTGACCGATCTGCTGGTGCTCGACACTCCTCCGGCGGCCGAGGCGCTCGACTTTCTCGACGCGCCGCGGCGCCTGCTCGAACTGCTCAACTCGCGCGCCGTCAGTCTGCTCGGCGCGCCCGCCGGACTGTTCCGGAGCCAGTTGCGGATGGTGGATATTGCCGCGCGCGCCGTGCTCGCGGCGTTCGATCGCGTGACCGGCCTGAATCTGCTGAGCGACGTCCAGTCCTTCGTTCGCAGTTTCGACGGCATGTACGAAGGTTTTTCCGCCCGCGCCGCGCACGCCCAGGACAAGCTGCGCGCGCCGGACACGGCAATCGTGATCGTCACGACCGCGGAGTCGAGCCGAATCGCGCAGGCGCGCGAATTTATCGGCGCGCTGGAGCGTGCCGGCTTGCGGGTCGCCGCGATGGTCGTGAATCGTGTGATCGCGGAGCTGCCTGACGCCGCGGAACTATCGTCGGCCCGGATCGCGCCGTCGCTCAAAAGAAAATTGAAGCGCAATCTCGCCGACTACGCCGCGCTCAAGACGCGCGAGGAGGTTTCGCTGAGCGCTCTGCGCAATTCGCTTCCCGGCGGGGCAGTCCTGATGGTTGCGCCCGACCTCGGCCGCGAGCCGCGCACCATCGCGGACCTCGCCGAAATAGGCCGCAGCTTGCGCGCCGGCTAATCAGCCCGGCTTCTTTGCGCGTCTAACCGCGGGCTTCGCTTTGGTGGGTTCGTCATGATCGAGAATGCGATCGAGTTTGATACTGAGGTTCAGCAGTTGCGAGCTCAGATGATCGAGCCGCGCTTTGAGCTCGCGAACGTCCCGCTTGGAGGGGATATTGACGAAGTCGAGCACCTGTTCGACGTTGCGGTCGAAAGATCGCTTGTTCGCCATGAAACGTTCACCCGCCCGCCCGAAACTCGAGCGCATCCTCTCGTTTGACATGATCTCATTGAACAAGCCGGTGATGCCTTCTTCGCTCATCTGCCGTAGCTTGTTCATCAGGTTGTCGTCGTCGCGGCGTGCCATGATTCTCAACTATATATAGAGTGTCGAGCCGCGCAAACCGATGACCACTATCGCCAGCCTGCTAAGCATCGCGTCCGGATTCGCCCTGATGGGGTACCGCGAGCCGCCCGCGAATCTGATCGCGACCTCGATCATCATCGATCTCGCGCTCGCTCCCTTAACCGCGATCATCGCATCGCGCCGCGGCCGCTCGACCATTCGATGGACCGTCGCCGGACTCGCACTCGGCGCGTGGGCGCTCGCCGCGGTCATGATTATTCCGCCCCCCGCTCCACCGCGCCCCGATGCCCCCCAGTATCCACCTACTTCTGATGCTGCTTGATCCACGCTGCGGTCGGCGCGAAGACCCGGCTCTCAGACTTCGTTCCCGCCAACACGTCGAGATGGCCCCAGTTGTCGAGCTTGGTAAATGAGGGGTCGGGCGCGCCAGTCGATTTCGCCGCCGCTTCGACCTGGGCGGGCCATTGCGCGCCGAAGTTGGTGCTGGCGAAGGCGATCACGGGAATTTTCGACGCCTTGAGCGCCGCAAGCAGCTCGGGCGTGAATGGATTCTCGCGGTCCTGAACGGCAGGCCAGTAGCGATCGTAGCCGATTAGCAGTTTTGCCAGCACGACGGCGTCGGAAAAGCCGCCCTGCGGATTTGCGAGTCCGCCGTGGCCGCCGAAGAATCCGCCCGCATCGTACACGACGTGTTCCAGGTTTTCGCGCGCGGTTTTGTACTTGGGAATCGGCGCCGGCTGATCGGGATTCTCGATCACCATCTGCATGAGCTTGTAACGCTTGTCGTAGGTCAGATGTTCGCCACCGATGTCGTCGGCATAGTGGCCGGCCGGCAGCGGCGCGGCGCGCATCGGGTGAGTCGGGATGAATCCGTCGAGCGCAATGATTCCCGCGACGCGCTCGGGATGGCTGGCGGCGTAAAGGTAGGCGAACTCGACGCCGCGGCTGAAGCCGGCGACGAACAGTTTGTCGCGGCCGGTTTTTTCACCGACGAATTTCGCAGCTGCGTCAATGTCAGTCTCGAAGAGATCGTTGGTCCATCCCGCCAGCTCGGAGAGATCGCTCTGCGGCGTCTGTGGCGGAATGAAATGCGTGCGATAATCCATCGACCACACGTCCGCGCCGTGCCCGGCCAGATAGACCTGGAACGAGTAGCGCGGATCGTCGAGCGCTTCGCCATTCATGTTGGTGCCGGGGAGATAGAGCACGATCGCCTCGGGATGCGCGGGCGGAGTCGGACCCTTGGCGACGCGATGCAGCGCGATCTTATCGAACGGCGATTTGCCCACCGTCGCGGCAAACGTCCATTGGTAAATCCCCGGCGCGCCTTTGAGTTCGCGGGCCGCGCCGACGGCGCTGAATCCGGTTTCACCGGCTGACGCGACCGCGCCCAGCGCGATAAAACAAATCAGGACCGCCAAGAGGTCAAGAGCAATGCGCCGTCGAATCTTCATGGGCCTAATCCTGTCCACAATTTCGCCTCGTCGCACAAGTGCGCGCCCGCGCCGGCCCGTCGCCGGTTGACCCTTCGCGGTCCGCCGTGCGAAACAAAGTCGGCAGGTTCTCACGCCGATCACGCACGGGAGTAAATTTCAATGAGCAAGAAAGCGCAATTCGCCCTGTTTTCTCCGCAAGCCGGACAATCGTGGCATCAGCTCGAAGAGCGGGCGCATCGATGCGAGAAGCTGGGCTACCATTCGATCTGGCTGGTCGATCACATGTGGACGCGCGGGATGCCCGATCTCGACCATCATGAATGCCTGGCGCTGATGGCGGGGCTGGCGGCGAAGACCGAGAAAATTCGCATCGGCACGCTGGTGATATGCAACTCGTACCGCAATCCGGCGCTGCTGGCGAAGACGCTTGCGACGATCGATCATATCAGCAACGGCCGTCTCGAAATCGGCTACGGCGCGGGCTGGATGGACGAGGAGTACAAGGCTTATGGCTACCAGTTCCCCTCGATGGGCACGCGGCTCAAGATGTTCGAGGAAGGCCTGCACATCATGAAGGCGATGTTCACCGAGAAGCGCGCGACGTTTAAGGGGCGCCACTACTCGATCGAAGCAGCGAGCTGCAATCCCAAGCCGGTGCAGCAACCGCATCCTCCGATTACGATCGGCGGCAGCGGCGAAAAGGTCATGTTGAAGCTGGTCGCCAGGTTCGCCGACCGATGGAATTGTCCGGCCGGCTACGAAAGCTTCGAGCACAAGTTCAACGTGCTCAAGCAGCACTGCAAAGACGTCGGGCGCGACGTAAACACCATCGACGTGTCCGAGCAGTTGCTGGTGTGCATCGGCAAGACCGAGGAGGAAGTCGAGCAGAAGTGGAAGATGGCGCAGATGCTCAAGCCGTTCATCACCACCGGAATCAAAGGCACGCCCAGGCAACTGGTCGATGAACTGCGAAAACGCATGGCGATGGGAATCACGACGTTTACGATTTTCTTCAGCGACTTCGCGCCACCGCCGACGCTCGAGTTGTTCGCCAGCGAAGTGATGCCGGCATTTGCGTAAGACCATCGGAATTTGCGCGCCGGCGATCCGGCGATTATCGACGGGCGCCGCGTTCATTCTTGGCCTGCTGGCCGCGGGATGCGCCAGTCAGCCGTTGTATTATTCCACGCAGCTTGATACGACCGGCGGGCTGGGCCCGGGCGACCCGATAACTCACGCGTCGGCGACCATAGGCCAGGTGACGGCAGTCTCGCCGATAAGCGACGGCGACTGCGAAGTCGCGTTTGAAGTCGATGGGTCTCACGCCGCCGAAATGCACTATGATTCGATAATGACGCTGAACAACCTCGGCGCGACGCCGTCGCTCGATGTGATGAACGTGGATGCGATGAGCCATAGCGCACCGTCGGGCACGCGGCTGGACGGTGCGTCGAGCATGAACGAGACGCAACTGTTTATCATGGCGCGCGGGCCCGGGAGTTTCGCTCAGGCGCTGGGACAAGCCGCAGGCGCGACGACGGCGCCGCCGCCTTCGCCTGCGACCGTGCAGATGACGCAACTGCTGGCGCAAATTTCGCAGCAGACACTGGCGAGCGCGATTGCAATCTCGCCGCCTACTCGCGAGCAGCTCGAGCAGGCCAAGCGCGAGGCGCTCGGCGTCGAAAGACAATTGATGCGCAACGGCAAGGTCGAGCAGGCGGAGCGCCTGCGCGCACAGATGGGCAGCATGATGGGTGGAATCACGGCGCCGGTAAACCCGGCGGCGCTTCCGCCGACCTCGCCGAATCCTTAGCGCCAGAGGGATCGTCACTAAAATGGATCAACATCGACTGACCGAATATTTCAAACGCCGGATGCCGCATGCGAGCGAGCATCGCGTGGTGGGCCTCAAACGAATATCCGGCGGTTCGTCGCGCGAGACGTATGCCTTCGATCTGGAATGGAGCGAAGGCGGGCAGACGCGCACGCGCGCGATGATCGGGCGGCGCGATCCGACTGGCGGACTGCTCAAAACCGATCGCGAGCGCGAGTTCAAAGTGATCGCCGCGATGCATCGCGCGGGCCTCAAGGTTCCCGAGCCCCTGTTCCTGGAGCTCGACGCCAGCGTGATGGATCGCCCGTTTTTCATCATGGATCGCGCGCCGGGCCGCACCGGCATGTCGGCGTTTCCGGCGGTGGAGCCTGAAGCTACGCGCGCGAAGGTCGCAGATGACTTCCTGAGCGAGCTGGCGCGATTGCAATCGCTCGATTACCGCGAGTACGGGCTCGAGATTCTTGGGCCTCCGAAAAATCCCGAGGACCCCGCCCGCATCCAGACAGCGCATTGGAGCGAAGTGTACGAACGCGACCGGATGGGCGAAAATTATCCGATCCTCAGCGCGGCGCTCGCATGGCTCAAAGCCAACCCCGTCGTGACCGACCGCGTGGTGATCGTTCATGGCGACTATCGTTCGGGAAACTATCTATACGACGACAATGGAATCATCGCGATGCTCGATTGGGAGATGGCGCATCTGGGCGACCCGATGGAGGATCTCGGGTGGGCATCGATGACCTTCTGGGGACGCGACGAACTAGCCGGCGGCCTGATGGAACGCGAAGCGTTTTACCGCCTGTACGAACAGAAGACCGGCCATCGCGTAGATCGGGAACGGCTGTTCTTCTACCGGGTGCTCGGCAACGCGAAGATGGTCGTGATTTGTCTGACCGGAATCCGCGACTTCGTCGAGGGACGCACATCCGACTCGATGATGCCTTTTCTTGAACTGCTAATCCCGCAGTTGTTCGAGGACTTGGCCAACCAACTTCGATTGGTCTGAGGTGGTCAGATGCTACGGCCAACGTTGAATGAAGTCATCAGCGGAATGCAGCGCACGATCATGGACGCGTTGCTCCCCGAACTGACATCGCCTTACGCGCAAGGCCAGGCGATGTCGGCGATCCTAATGCTGGGCCATGCTGCGGGAGCACTCGAGTCGGCGCCCGCGTACGACGCAGCCGAGATAAAAGATCTGCGCGCGACATTTGCGGCGCTCAAGCGGCTGGGCGACAAGCACATCTCGAAAAAAAGCGGGCTGCGCGGCGCGCTGGCGCGCGCGATTCGCGCTGGCGCAAAAAATCCGCCCGATCGACGTGCGATGGAAGCAGCGATGGCCGCATTTGCCGCCGCCGTCGCTCTTGGCCACGCCGATGACGGCGTCGCTCGCCACGTCCGCGGCTACCTCCGGCGCAACCTCGAGCGCTCGCGCAACTTGATTGGCAGTTCGTTGCCGATCGCCTGATTCATCCACAGCCCTCGCAATATTCCGGCCGGTGCTGGAGTCCTGTCGCTATCCTATGCAATAAGACGCTATCTCTAGCCACCGCCAATTACTCCCAAAACGACTATTCTTAGCCAAGACCTCTTGCTCATCAAATCAATTAAAATAAATTATATAGAACTAAACTAAGCATAAGAAAGAAGCCAATAGCTAAATATACAGAAAGGCCTAAATATCTTGTGGCAATCTTGCGAACTGCGTCGCAATCTTGCTACAAAGAGGCAGGGATTGTAACATGCGCCTTGATGCAAGATTCGAAGGGTCCGAGCTGTGGCAGTACAAACTGCGAGGATGAAACCATGAGCCTCATCACTATTCCGACTCCTGGAATGCCCGGTGGCCCATGTCGCGGGTCTTGTAATCATAGCAAGTGCCACACGTTACGAGCGATGTCGGAGGAGCGATGCGTTCACTGCGGCGTCCGTTTCGGTTTCGGCGCCAAAATAACCGGCGAGCCTCCGATGCATCTGAGATGCGCGCAGACCATTGCCGCGCGAAGCGGCGCACCGGTTGCGCATCCGATCAATGATCCCGCAGCGGCCCATCAGTTCGCGAATCGTCGCGGCGACAAGCGCTAGCGCCGTCTCATTTGTATTCTCGATTTGACGCCGGCACGCCGATTCGGCGTGAATGGTGACTTGCGCTTGACACCTTTGTTCCGTGCGCGGTACCGCTCGTTTGACGCGATTCGCGCGGCGACGGTGTGGCACTGCGCAAAGTCGGTAATGATCGATCAGAAAAGGAATAAGTTCGGTCATCAGAATCCCGCGCCCGATTTCATGAGGATCGGGCGCCGCCCCGCCGCGCAGCCGAGGATTGGATCATGAATGGGGCTGAGAGCCTGATTCGCACCGCGATCGCAGCAGGGGTCGAGGTGTGTTTTGCAAATCCGGGAACAACCGAAATGCCGTTGGTGGCGGCGCTCGATTCCGCCGACGGGCTGCGGCCGATTCTCGGATTGTTCGAGGGTGTTTGCACCGGCGCCGCCGACGGCTACGGACGGATGGCGGAGAAGCCTGCTCTGACGCTGCTTCATCTCGGACCCGGCTTCGCCAACGGCATCGCGAATCTCCATAACGCGCGGCGCGCGCGCTCGCCGATCGTGAATTTGATCGGCGACCATGCGACGTGGCACGTGGGCGCCGACGCACCGCTCACTTCCGACATCATTTCGCTCGCGACTCCCGTTTCGGGATGGATACGGAGCGTCCGCAATTCGGCATCGCTCGCCGACGCGACCGCGGATGCGATCGCGGCGGCGGGCCGCGCGCCGGGGCAAATCGCGACGTTGATCATCCCGTCGGATTGCCAGTGGGATCCTGCCGAGCGCCCGGCTGCGCCAATCGAGCCGCCGGCGCCGCCGGCGGTGTCCTCTGATGCGGTCAAGCGGGCGGCCGAATCGATGCGCAAAGGCGATCGGGTCGCGCTTTTTCTCGGCGGCATCGCGCTTCGCGCACGTGGCCTGAAGGCGGCTGCGCGCATCGCCGCGAAGTCGGGATGTCATCTGATCTGCGAAACTTTTCCCGCCCGACTCGAACGCGGCGCCGGTACGCCGACGGTAGATCGCCTGCCCTACTTTCCTGAGCAAGCGATCGAGATGCTGAAGCAGTTCGACTCGATTGTCATCGCCGGTGCGAAAAAGCCCGTTGCGTTTTTTGGCTACCGCGATTTCCCCAGCCAGCTGATTCCTGAGGGCATCGACGCCGCGATCCTGGCCGAGCCGACCGATGACGTTCCGGCCGCTCTGGAAGCGCTCGCAGGCGAAATCGGGGCGCCGGTTTCGGGGGTGGCGCGGGCGAAAATGTCGCGTCCCGAACGTCCCGTCGGAAAACTCGACGCGATGACCGCGGGCGCCGCGATTGCGGCGGTGATGCCCGAGGGTGCGATCGTAATGGACGAGGCTGCCACCACCGGCCTGCCGTTTCTGGCCGCGTCGGCGGGTGCGCCGCCGCATACATATCTCTCGCTCGCGGGCGGCGCGATCGGGCAAGGATTGCCGTGCGCAACCGGCGCGGCCGTCGCGTGTCCCACCAGGCGCGTGATCGCTTTTCAGGCCGATGGCAGCGCGATGTACACGCTGCAGGCGCTGTGGACGCAGGCCCGCGAATCGCTCAACGTCACGACGGTGCTGTGCAACAACCACAGCTACCGAATCCTGCAGTTTGAACTTGCGCGCGCGGGCGTGACCGAACCCGGCCGCAAAGCGCGCTCGCTCACCAGCCTTTCCAATCCCGATATCGATTGGACCAGTCTGGCGCGGGGAATGGGTGTGGCGGGCGTGCGCGTCGAGACGGCGGAGGCGCTCACGCTTGAGCTGGAGCGCTCGCTCGCGACGCCGGGTCCGACTCTGATCGAGATGATTCTCTAGCAGGCTGTTGAAAAAGTAATTTTCAACGCCTGCTCCCTCTCTCTTGTCTCCCCCAAAGGGGGTTTTTCACTGGTCTCCCCCTTTGGGGGAGATGTTGTAGGTAAGAAGACAGTTTTTGCGCAGGGTGTTGAATGGTGCGAGACCCGACCTGCCTTTTGATACGAGTTTTTCAACACCCTGCTAGCCCAGCGCGCCTTACGCCTGGCTCGCGTCCAATCGTTCGAGAGCTGCTCGCAGGTCGGCAATCGTCGCAATCAGGCGGTGATGTTCGATGCGGCTGCCGACGCCGATGAAATGCATGCCCGCGCTCTCGGCCGCCTCGCGATCTATCCTGCTGTCGCCCACGTACACGGCCCGCGTCGCGTCCACAGCCGCGCGTTGGAGGCACAGGCGCAGGATGTCGGGGGCAGGCTTGGGGCGAACCTGGTCGAGTGCGCTGGCGACGGCGTCGAATACGCCGCCAAGGCCAAGATGCTCGACCAACGCGGGCACCGTCGCCGATCGATTGGTCGCCAGCCCGAGCTTGTAGCGCCGCTTGAGCCCGAGCATGAACGGGCGCAACTCAATCGGCGGCCGCAGCATCTTGAAAAACGGCGTCTGATCCATGCTGCGGGTCAAATCGTGCATCCTGCCGAGCTTGGCCGCGTCGCCACGCGCGCGCGCCGCAAACACCTCGCTCGCGGCAAACGAAATCGCCGCGATTTCCTCGTCACGGTCCAGTGGCGGTTCGCCGATCCTCGCGAAAATCCAGTTGTAGTAGGCAACGTTCGATTCTTCGGAATCGAACAGCACACCGTCCGCGTCGAACATCACCAATTCAATCATGTTAAACGAATATTGTGCGCGGATGGCGCGCGCGGCACCAGACGGCCAAGCGCGCGAGCACTGGTTCGATTTGCGGACCTGACGAACCGAACTGGTGGCCGACATCGCGCAACTGGTTGCGCTCGCTGGTGCGGTCGGCGAAGGTCAATAGAAGGCGCATCCGCCGCGAGGATCAGACTGCGAGGGGGGCGCGATTCTGACTGATCGAAAAGGGCCGAAAAGAGCAATTCATACCATCCGTAGTGGTTTTGACACGGCTCCGCTCTAGGGCTAGCTTTGTTCCGTCAAAAATTATTTCTGCCACAAGCGGGAGTCGTCCGATTTCGGGCAATCCCGGCGAATATGAGGCATCCTGGCGGTTGACCATAGTGTACGCATAGCACGTCAAATCCGCCGGCGTCAGGCTGAACTAGGTCATCCCCAAACCCGGCCTGAAACCCGGATCAGGAGTCACAGGGATTCGCGCGTGGGTTCAGTTTGAGTGACAGTCAGCGCACGGGGCGCTTGCGATCGGCCCGCTCGCCCCGCCGCGCGTGCGGCGGCCGGCGCGGAATCGCTACGACTTCGCGCGCCGTGAGATGATCCCCGCAATGAGAACAGACCATATCCGGCGCCATCTTCGCGCCGCAGGCGCGATGCATCAGCGTCATCGGCGGCCCTGATTCGTCACAGAGCCAGGTGTCGCCCCATCGCATCATTGCGATCAACACGGGATAGAGTTCGAGTCCCTTTTTGGTCAGCCGATACTCGACGCGGCTGTTGTCGCCCTCGCTGCGGGCGCGATCGAGGATTCCGTCTCGCACCAGGTCACGCAGCCTCGAGCTCAAGATGTTGCGCGCGATTCCGGTTCCCTGCTGAAACTCGTCAAAGCGGCGGCGTCCGAGAAACGCCTCGCGCAGTATCAGCATCGTCCACCGCTCGCCGACGACCGCAAGCGTTCGCGCCACCGAGCAGTTCATCTCCTTGACCGAATCCCATCGCATGGGTGTCTGACGCTAGCCTCCCTCGAGTTGAAGTTCGCGTGCCGCGGCGTTCCCCGGTTACGCGGCTCGACGGAAATATCGTTGCACTTTGAAACTTGCTTTGCTAACTGTATCAGTTGCAAAATGAAACTGCGTTGCGGACCGGCGCAGGAGGCAGACATGGGAGCATCAAATCGTCATCCAGTTTGTGCGGTTATCGGGGTCGGACCCGGTTTGGGCGCCGCGCTCGCGCGCAGATTTGCCAAGCAGTACGCGGTCGCATTGGTTGCGCGCGGCGAAGACAAACTGACCGCACTCGCGAAGGAAATCGAGAGCGCCGGCGGCAAGGCGATCGCGGTCGGTGCGGATGTCGCCAAGGCCGCGGATATAACCACGGCATTCGACAAGATTCGGCGCGAACTCGGCGAGGTGGACGCGCTGCTTTACAACGCGGCGATGCGCCCGTTCGGCAAACTGATGGAAACCAAGCCGAGCACCTTCGAGAACACCTGGCGGGTCAACGCCTTTGGCGCGTTTTTGGCGGCGCAGGAGGTTGTTCCGGCGATGCTGAAACGGGGCAGCGGCACGATTATCTTCACCGGCGCGACCGCCGGGGTGAAACCGTTTGCGACTTCGGCGGCGTTTGGGCCGGCGAAATTTGCGCTGCGCGGGCTGGCGCAGGTGATGGCGCGCGATTTGCAGCCCCATGGCATTCACGTCGCGTACGTCAACGTGGACGGAGCCATCGACATGCCTTTCATCCGCGAGCGATTTCCGCAGCTCAAGGCGGACGACATGCTCAAGCCGTCCGCGATCGCCGAAACCTACTGGCATCTCGCGCATCAGGACCGCAGCGCATGGTCTCACGAAGTGGACGTTCGGCCGTTTGGGGAGAAGTGGTAAGGAAACGGGCGCGGCGGCGCGGCGGAATTTAAGGCCGCGCAGCAGCCACCCTTTCACGCCTTGTAATCGGTGAGGCAGATGCCACTGCCCTTGACTGGCGAAATGCGGCGGTTTAATTAACTGATCAGTTAATAGCTCAATTAACTGTGCGGTTAATGAGCGTGACGCATGACCCGCCGACGCACACCTGTCCGCAATCTCAACCGCACGCGTGAGAAGATCCTCGCCGCCGCGCTCGCCGAATTCTCGGCCCGCGGCTTCGCCGGCGCGCGAGTCGATGCGATCGCCGGGCGCGCGCGGGTAAACAAGCGAATGCTCTATTACTGCTTCGGCGCCAAGCAGGACCTCTATCGCGAAATCCTGCGCCGCAAAATCGACGAGCGGGCCGGAATAATCGAATCCATACCCGACGACTTCGCCGGTGCGCTGGCGCACATCTACCTGGCCGTCGGTACGGATATCGACTTCGTGCGGCTGATGGAATGGGAGGCGATCGACAGCGGCGGCAGAAAGCGGATCGCCGAAGCCGAGCGCCGCGCGCTGTTTGAGAAAGCAGTCGCCCGGCTTCGCGCGCTGCAGCGCAGAGGATCGATTCCCCGCGGCGTCAATCTGAGTCAACTTTTCATTTCGATGTTGTCGCTGGCCTTGTTCCCGCTGGTCATGCCCCAGTTGATCCGTCTGATCCACGGCATGGAACCGACCGACCCGCGCTTCATGCGTCAGCGCGCGAATTTTTTGCGTTGGCTTGGAGATCGTTTGGAGCACACCACAGAGCGTGTCCGGATTGGGTCTCGGCGCCGGCGCAATCCAGTGGCGCCGTCGCAACCCGCCGTTCATCGCGGCCGGCCCTTCAAAAAGCCCGGTCAACTCACATGAAGAAACGAACTGTCCTCGTGGTTGCGGTCCTGATACTTGGCGCGGGAGCATGGGCGGCCTATTCGCTGTTCTTCGAGCACGGCGGCTCGGCCAACCGTCTGCTCGTTTCCGGCAACATCGAGGCGCACGAAAGCGTGCTCAGCTTCAAGACGGTGCAGTCGCGGATCGTCGAGCTCCCGTTTGACGAGGGGCAGTGGGTAAAGGCCGGCACGCTGCTGGCGCGCCTGGAGGACCACGACTACCGGCAGCAGGTTGCGGTGGACGAGGCGTCTCTGTTGGTCCAGCAACGGCAACTCGCACTCGCTTTGCGCAATCTCGAAGCCGCCAAGCGCACGGTGGCCATCGATCAGGCCGATCTTTGGCAGAAGACCATAGACTATCAGCGCGACCAGGAGCTTTGGCGAAGTAACATTATTCCGACTCAGACCCGTGACCTTGCTGAAACCGCACTGAAGCAATCGCGCGCGGCGCTCGAGCGCGACCAGGCTCTGCAAGCGGCGGGCGATGAAAGCGTCACCGTCGCGCAGGCCAACATCAAGAACGCGCAAGAGAGCCTGAAACTCGCCAGGATCATCCTTGGGTACACAACCTTATACGCCCCGTTCTCGGGCGTCGTGTTGGTGCGAAATGCGGAACTGGGCGAAAACATGCAGCCGGGCACGCCGGTATTCACCCTGGCCGACCTCGACCACGTGTGGCTGCGCGCCTATGTCAACGAAACCGATATCGGGCGGGTTCGCTTCGGGCAGGCGGCGCTGATCACGACCGACAGCTATCCGGGGCACAAGTACCTCGGCCGCATCTCGATGATCTCGGAAAATGCCGAGTTCACCCCCAAGAGCGTCGAGACCCACGCCGAGCGTGTGACCCTGGTCTACCGCATCAGGATCGACATCGAGAACCAGAGCCACGAGTTCAAGCCCGGAATGCCGGCCGACGCCACTATTGAACTGAGCCCGCCGGGATCGCCATGAGCGACGAAATCGTACAGGTCGATGGGTTGACGAAACGTTTCGGTGAGGTCACCGCCGTCGACAACCTGAGCTTCAACGCGCGCAAAGGGGAGATCCTTGGATTGGTGGGTCCCGATGGCGCCGGGAAAACGACGGCCTTGAGGATTCTCGCGGGAGTTATGCCTGCCGATGCCGGCGCCGTCCTGGTCGCCGGGCAGGACGTTGTGCTCCAGCCGGAAGCGGTCAAGAGCCGAATCAGCTACATGCCGCAGCAGTTCGGCCTCTATGAGGATCTCACCGTCGCCGAGAACATCCGCTTTTACGCTGATATCTTCGAAGTCAGCAGGACAGAGCGCCGACATCGAGAGCAGCAGTTGCTCGAAGCGTCGGGAATGAGCCGGTTTCGGGACCGCATGGCCGGCCAGCTCTCGGGAGGCATGAAACGCAAGCTTGGCATTGCCTGTGCCCTGATCCACACGCCGCAACTGCTGCTGCTCGATGAGCCCACTACCGGAGTCGATCCCGTCTCACGCCGTGAGCTTTGGAGCATCCTTTACTCGCTGGTCTTCGAGGGGGTAACGGTGCTGGTCTCGACCGCTTATCTCGATGAGGCCGAGCGCTGCCACCGGCTGCTGCTGATGCATCAAGGCCGCCGTCTCTTCTTTGGCACGCCCGACGAGCTTAAGAACATGCTGCCCGGTGCGGTCCTGTCGATTAGCTCGCCCGATCCCCAGGCGCTGCAAACGGCCGTCGCCGGTGAGCAGGGTGTTTTGAGCGCAACGGCGATGGGCGACGTGCTGCATGTGGTGGTCGATGATCCTGATCGCCGGCTTGCGCAATTGCGCGGCGGGTTTGAACACGCAGGAGTTCCGTTCGGCGAGCCGCGCCGGATACCGGCAAGCGTCGAGGACGTTTTTGTTTACGTCATCTCGCAGCAGCAAGCGCAACCAGGCTCGTGAACAATGGACGACGCGGCGTCAATCGTAGTCGATCATCTGGTGAAGCGGTTCGGCGCCTTTATCGCAGTGAACCAGGTGAGCTTCCAAATCCGCTCCGGCGAGATTTTCGGTTTGCTGGGGCCCAACGGGTCGGGGAAATCCACCACCATACGCATGCTATGCGGTCTGTTGACTCCGAGTTCGGGTTGCGCGAGCGTCGTCGGCTTTGACGTCGCGCGCCAGGCTGAAGAGGTCCGCCGGCACATCGGGTACATGTCGCAAAAATTTTCTCTCTACAACGATCTGACTGCGATCGAGAACCTTCAATTCTTCGGCGGCCTCTACGGGGTCACGGGGCGCGCGCTCGACGAGCGCATCGCGTGGGCAATCAAAATGTCCGGGCTCGCCGGCAGCGAGCAATTGCTGACGGGCGAGCTGTCAGGCGGTTGGAAACAGCGACTCGCTTTGGGCTGCGCCGTACTGCACCGCCCGCGGGTGCTCTTTCTCGACGAAGCCACGGCCGGAGTCGATCCGCTTTCGCGCCGTCAGTTCTGGGAGCTGATTCACCAGATGTCGCGCGAAGGAGTCACGATCCTGGTCACCACCCACTACATGGACGAGGCGGAATACTGCAATCGGCTGGCCCTGATAGACCAGGGCCTAATCGTTGAGATGGGAACCCCAACCGAGATCAAGCAAACCGCCATAAAAGGCGATTTGTTCTTGATCGAATGCAGCCCGCTCGGTAGCGGACTCGCGGCCGTCAAGCAGGCGCCGGGAGTGCTCGAGGCTTCGGTCTTCGGCGCCGCCCTGCATGTGGTAGTCAGCACCGGGCGGGAGCCTGTGACCGAACTTCCCGCCTTCCTGGCGGCTCACGACGTTCGAGTCGATCGCATCGAACTCATCTCCCCGTCGCTCGAAGATGCCTTTGTCTCCCTTACTGGAAGCCGGGCTCTCAGCAGTGAAGCTTCTCAATGAATCTCCGACGAACAGCGGCCATAAGCCGCAAGGAATTCATCCAGATTCGGCGGGATCCGTATAGCCTCATCATTGTGCTCTTCCTGCCCCTGATTCAGATCCTGTTGCTCGGCTACGGGGCGCGGCTCGATGCCAACCATATACCGGTGTACGTCCTGGACCAGGAAGGCAGCCAGGACAGCCAGGCGCTGCTCAAGGCATTTCAAGCCTCACCCTACTTCGATGTGATCAAGGCCGTTAACAACTACCACGCCCTCGTGCGAGCCATCGATGCCGACCAATGCAAGCTCGGGATTGTGATTCCCTGGGACTTCTCCAAGCGTCTTGCCGATGCTGGCCACACCAGCGTCCAAGCTCTAGTTGACGGGACCGACGACAACAGCGCCCAACTCGCCGAGGGTTACGCCCAGGCGGTGGTGGCAACCTATGCCAGCAACGTACAGCTTGACTGGTTCGCACGTTATGGTCTTTCCCAGCAGGTAACCAGCCCTATCAGCGTCGACTACCGCACCTGGTTCAACGAAGACCTGGAAAGCAAAAATTTCATCATTCCCGGAACTGTCGCGCTGGTGATGGCACTGATGGGCGCTTTGCTGTCATCGCTTACCATCGCGCGCGAGTGGGAACGTGGCACCATGGAGCAGCTGATCGCCACTCCGGTAACCGCGCTGGAGATAATGGTGGGAAAGCTGGTTCCCTACCTGGGTATCGGATTGGCCGACGCCGTGCTGTGCGCGGTCTTCGCGGTCGGCTGGTTTGAGGTGCCCTTCCGCGGCGGATTGGGGGCGTTCTTTCTCGCTACAACCTTGTTCCTGATCGTGATTCTCGGCATCGGCTACATGATCTCGGTTGCGACCAAGAGTCAGCTCGGCGCAAGCCAGTACGCGCTGCTGGTTACGCTGCTGCCTACCTCGATGCTGTCGGGCTTCGCCTTTCCGATCGATCAGATGCCGGCGCCCATACGAGCTATCACTTACCTGGTTTATAGCCGCTACTACGTGAGCGCCCTCAAACGTATTTTTCTCAGCGCCGCGAGCATTAACGATCTTGTTCCGCAGGTCGTGGCAATGACCATCTACGCGCTGGTCATCGGCTTTTTTGCCACGCGCGCGTTTCACAAGAGCTTGCAGTAAAGGAAAGTCATGTTCGACCGCATCTGGTGCATGATCGTCAAGGAGTTCCTCCAGCTAAGGCGCGACAAGTACGCGCGGTTTCGATTGCTGGTTCCGCCGATCGTTCAGATGCTGGTCTATGGCTATGCCGCCACATTTGATGTGAACCGGGTCCAGATCGCGGTGATGGACTTTGACCATAGCCAGGAAAGCCGCGACCTCTTGAGCCGCTTCACGTTTACCGGTCGGTTTGAAGTCGCGAAGATCCTTTCCAATGAGCGGGAGTTGAAGTCACTCATCGGCCGTAGCGACATCCCGATGGCGCTCAAGATCGAACCCGGCTTCGCCGAACTGCTGCGCAAGGGACAGACCGCGCATTTGCAGGTCATCGTCGACGGGACCAATTCCAACACGGCCCTCATCGCCGTCGGATACGTCAACCAGATCGCAGATCAGTTTTCCCAGGACTACGCGCGCGATCGACTCAATCAGATGACGCCCGCAATGGCTGCAACCGTTCCGCAGATAAGCCTCGAGCAACGACCCTGGTACAATCCCGACCTCAACAGTCAATGGTTTTTCGTCCCGGGAGTTATCGGCAGCATCACGCTTATGATGGTAGTGACCCTGACCGCGTTCGCGATCGTCCGCGAGCGCGAGATCGGCACGCTCGAACAGGTCATGGTCACTCCGATCAGGCCCTTCGAGTTCATCCTCGGTAAGACCATTCCTTTCTTCGTGGTGGGCCTGGCGGACGTGATTCTGGTGGCGGTGGTAGGAACCCTCTGGTTCCAGGTGCCCTTTCGCGGCAACGTGCTGGTCTTGCTGCTCGGAGTCGTACTGTTTCTTCTCAGCACACTGAACGTCGGCCTGCTCATCTCCACACTCTCATCGACCCAGCAGCAAGCCTTCGTCCTGGGGTTCTTCTTCCTCAACCCGGCCTTCACGCTCTCGGGCTTCGCCTTCCCGATCACGAGCATGCCCAAGGCCATGCAGATGATCACCTATGTCGACCCGCTACGGTATTTTCTGGTTATCTTGCGCGGCACTTTCCTCAAAGGCGTGGGCCTCGGCATCCTGTGGCCTCAGATGCTGGCGCTCGCCCTGCTGACATCGCTTCTGATGATGATCAGCGTGGCGCGCTTCCACAAGTCCATCGACTGATCTTTCAAACCGGATCACATCGGCGGTCGTGCGAGGGCCGGTCTGTCGTTGGCAAGCGTTGTCTTGTCGTTCCCTGGGGCGCCGAATCTCCTGATGACCTCCGCGAGTTTCGCCGGCGTCCCGACCGGGGTGGCGCACGCCGTTCCTGCGCATACGAACGCGAGTGGAACTCCTTTTTCGGCGCTGGACGCGAGCATCGCCTGCACCGCGGCCGGCATCGCTTTGGCGGCGCCGCGATCCGATCCGATCCGCATCACGATTTTTCCGGGACGATAACTCGCCAACGCCGTCTTCCATAAGGCTGCCGCGCGCGCGTCGGCCTGCGGCCCGGCTACTGCAACCATCGCGTCGCCGTTTGCGCGATACTCCAGCCCGAGCCCGACCGTCGCGACTGAGTTGCTCAGCATCGATCCCGCCATCGCCGGCGCGCTCGCCATCAGTTCGTTCGCGGCCCTGGTATAACTGCCGTCGCCGGTGATGAGCCCGAGCGTCGCCGCCGCGATCGCCATCATCACTTGCACCGACGGAGTCGGCATGTCGTAAAACACCTGCCCGCTCGCCTGAGACCGCGCAATCACCGTGCCCGCGTCTTCGGTTTCGCGATTCACCAACAAGCTCGGACCATCAGCTCGGAAGTTCTTCAGGATAATCGCGGCGAGCGTGCGCGCTTCGACCAGATATTTCTCATCGGCCGAGAACTGATAGGCGTCAATGATCGCGCCCAGCAGGTAAACCTGGTCGGCGGCCAGACCCGCCACCTGCGCGCGTCCATCCGACCAGACGTGAAAGAAACTCCCATCGGGCGCGCGCATATGGCCGAGGATGAAGTCCAAATCGTTGAGCGCCGTGCGTTGAAGACCCTGGTCGTCAAGCGCTGCCGACGCCGTCAGATACGCATCCGCCATCAATGCGTTCCGATCGGTCATCACGGCGCGATCGACCTGCGGCTTTTTGCGGCGAGAGCGCGCCGCGAGCATCGCATCCGCCGCCCTGGCGATCATCCTGCGCGCTTCTTGCGCCGGGATCTTCAGCCTGGCCGCTGCTTGCTCCGGGCTCATCGCGCGCCTCAGCACGATTCGTCCATCGGGCGCTCGCGCGGGCGCGTCTTCCATGCCGTAAAATAAAATCGCGATGCGCGCCTCATCCGGCCGCAGCGCGCGCTTCACTTCCTCGACCGTCCACGTGTAGTAGCTGCCGTCGTCGCCCTTGAACGAATCGGCGTCCTGATCCGAGTAGAACGCGTGCGTCTTCGGATCGAGCAACTCGCGGTTCACGTAGCCGACGATCGACTTCGCGACCCGCGCGAATTCCGGATCGCCGCCAGCTTCGTACGCGTCGCTGTACGCGTGCAAGGCCATCGCGTTGTCGTATCCGAGCTTCTCGAAATGCGGCACGAGCCAATGCGAATCGGTCGAGTAGCGATGAAAACCGCCGCCAAGCTGATCGAACACTCCCCCTGCCGCGATTTTTTTGAGCGTATCGAGCGCCATCGCGGTGAACTCCGGGTGGCCGTAAAAGCCGTGCGCAAGCGCAAGCTCGATCGCCGGGAAATCGTAAAATCGCGGCCCCGAACCTGATTCGAATCCTCCCCACTCACGATCGTACGATGCCGCCAGCCCCGCGAGTATTTGCGCGCGCAGGCCGTCGAGCCCTCCGTGGGCGGGCGCGTTTCGGCTGCTGGACATGGATTTAAGCTTCTCCGCAGTCGCTTCCGCCGCACGCTCGAGTCCCACACGATTCGCGGCGTACACCTGCGAAATCCGCTTCAGCAGCGGCGCCATCGACGAGTTTTCTCCGCCGCTCCCGTTGGTTCCGAACCCCGGCCGCGGTGGCAGATATCCTGCCGCGAAGAACAGCGCGCCATCGGGCGTCGTGAAACACGTCAGCGGCCAACCGCCCGCGCCGGTCAACTGCGCGGCGGCATTCTGATAGTACCCGTCGATATCCGGACGCTCGTCGGCATCGACCTTTACCGGCACGAAGTTGCTGTTCAGCGCCGCCGCAACTTGCCTGTCGGCGTACGTCGTCTCGTCCATCACGTGACACCAGTGACACCAGACCGCGCCGATGTCGATCAGGATCGGACGGTTCAGCGACCGCGCCAGTGCGAGCGTCTGCGGACTCCACGCCTGCCATCGAATCGCGCTCGACGACGCCTCGCGAAGGTACATGCTCGGCGACGACTTGAGCGCACCGGCCGGCAGCGCATTTGCCGATTCCGATCCGGCGCCCGCCCGCGTATTCAGCAAGCAAAGGATCGCGACTGACGCAAGAATTGCTCGCGTTGACATCCGGCAGATGGCGCGATAGCTGGAAATTGAAGCGCGACGCCGCCCGGCGACCATCACGTCGCGATCGGTGAAAGCAGTGGCGCCTGCGAACGCCGGTGTTTCAAGTTCGGAGTTCAACTATGGATGCCATGCGTAACAACCCGCACCGCCGCCGCCAAGTTCCATCGTGAGCGAAATATGAGCGCAAGATCAGCAACGCGCCGACGCCCGCCCGGACGCCACAATGGTCCGGCCAAGGTCATCAGGCTGCCAACTCCCACAGTGGTCCGCCGGCGCCGGGCGATCAAGGCGGGACTCGGCCTGCTCGTGCTCTCGATCCTCGCTGCGATAATCGCCCGGTTTTACTTGAGGCACATCGCGCCTCCTTCACCCGAAAAGGTATCCGGTTTGACCGGGCGAGAAACCGAAATCCCGGGCCTGGCAAACCAGGAACGCGCTCGCGCCGCCAACATCATCTCCGCCAGGTTCACCGCGTGCGGCGGTGGAATCGCTCAATCCGCCGGCGGCAACACTTGCGTCGCGCAAGACTTCCTGCGCTGAAAGGCGGACGCGCAGCGATGGATTTCGCCGAACTCGCCGCGCTGGCCTCGGGTCACGCCGAAGCGCGGGCGATCCAAACCGCGCTCAAGCTGGGAATTTTCGAACTTCTCGAGTCGTCGCCGCTCGACGACGCCGCGCTCGCCGCCGCCATCTCCGCCAATCGCCGCGCGACGGTTCTGATAGCCAACGCGATGGTGGCGCTCGGCTTGCTCGCCAAACGCGCCAATCGCTACGCGCTCACTGATACGTCGCGGCGCTACCTGCTCCGCTCGTCCGCCGAATACCTTGGCGACTTGATTCTGTTCGACGAAGCGATCTTTGAAACCTGGACGCATCTCGAACAAACCATTCGCACCGGCGCTCCCGCGCGCCCGACCGACATGTTTCAAAACCGCCCCGAGGAGACCGAACGATTCATCCGCGCCATGGATAGCCTCACGCGCGCCCGCGGCGATCCGACTTACGTCGCCGATCGGCTCGATCTCAGCCGCGTCTCGATGATCGCCGACATCGGCGGCGGTCCGGGGACCTACGCCGCGGCGATGCTCCGCCGATGGCCCCGTCTGCGCGCTGCGATTTACGATCTGCCTGCCACGCTCGAAGTTGCGCGCAGAATCCTCGCTGAGCGCGAGCCCGCGGCGTTGGCGCGAATCGACCTGGTCCGCGTCGATTACCTGTACGATGAGCTCCCGGGCCCATGCGGAGCCCTGTTCATGTCGAATATAATTCACAACGAAGATGAAACCGCCAACGCTCAACTCTTGCGCAAGTGCTTTCGCGCGCTCGAATCAGGCGGCATGATGATCATCAAGGATCACATCATGAATGCCGACCTTACCGAGCCCAGGCCGGGCGCGATTTTCGCCCTCTACCTGCTGCTGGCCACGCGCGGGCGGGATTATTCATTTGAAGAAGTCTCCCGATGGCTCGGCGACGCCGGCTTCGTCGATATCAGCCACGAGGCGCTGCCAAGCCCCCCGTTCACCTCTTCGATGGTGATCGCGCGCAAACCGTGAACCAGTGGAAAAGTGAAAAGGTGAAAAAGCAAAAAGTGAAAAAGTGAGCAATTTCATCGCGCGCGCGATCGCGTACATGGCGATCGTAATCGCGCTCGCGGCCGCATGCTCTGGATGCGCGGCGGGCGCCGTCAGCATAGTGAGCTCCGTCGTCCCGATGGTCGCCGCCGGCAGTGCCCAGCTCATCGGCTCCCAGGTTGCGATGAGACAGTCCGGCGGCACCGGAGCTTCCAAGGAAGACAACTCCGACAAATGCGATCAACTGCTGCGCGTTCAGCCCGGCGTCGAGGAAGTCCGCAAGAACAAAGACGGGTTGATCAAGTCACGCCAGTGGGTGATTTCTCAAAGCACCGGCGGCCCGGCCTGGATGATCGTTCGCACCGAAGGCGCGCCCGCGGACGGCTGGCAGCGGAAGCCCGGCATCACCCAGCTCCTCTTCAATCCGCCGCTCTATCAGATGCTCGAGCCCGACAAGCCGCAATATCTCGCCTACGCTCCCGCCACCGTGGTTAAAGTTTCCGACAGCGAACAGTTTGACTCGATGACCGGGGCGTTCGGCGCCGGCGTCGGAACGTTCAATTGGCGCGATCGTCCCTACAGTTTCGTGCTGGTCAAGGAACTCCCCTGCTTCAAGCCAGCGATGGAGAAGTGAATTCGATTTCGTTCCATCCGTCGCGCCTGATGCGATTCCTGCCACCAGTGCCCGCCGCCGTTGCCCTGTTTTCGCTGGCGCTGTTTGCCGCGAGGTCGTACTCTGCGGACGTGAACGCCGCGCCCGGCCATTCGCCTCCGCTGCTCGAGCCCGCGTCGTGGCCCGACAACTCGCTCACGATCGCAAATCTCGGCCACGCCGCCCTGCTCATGAATTTCTTCGGCACGCGCGTGCTCTCCGACCCAACCCTGTTCTCGCGCGTCGGCCTGTCGTTCGGCTCGATCCTCACGATCGGACCAAAACGATTCGTCGATCCGCCGCTGACCCCTGCGCAATTGCAGCAAATCGACCTCATTCTAATTACGCACGCACACATGGACCATCTCGATCTGCCGTCGCTCGAGGCGCTGCCCAAGACCGCGGTCGTGGTCGCGTGCGAGAAGTGCGCGGAGCTGATCGCGCCGCTCGGCTTCAACGATATCCGCGAACTCAAGTGGGGCGAGACCACCATTGTCAAAGGACTCACCATCCGCGCGATGGGCGCGCGGCACTGGGGTCGGCGATGGCCTCCGTTCGGCGAAGGCTATGGCTTCAACAGTTACGTGCTGGAAAAACACGGCCGCCGGATGCTGCTCGCCTGCGACAGCGCCCAGACCGATCTCTTCGCCAGTCTCGCATCGACGCCGCCTGACGTGGCGGCCTTCTCGATCGGCGCTTACGACCCGTGGATCTACAATCATGCCAATCCCGAACAGGCCTGGGCGATGTTCCAGCAGACGCGCGCCCGCTACCTGATTCCCATTCACTGGGGCACGTTCAGGCTGTCGAAGGAGCCGATGCAGGAACCGCTGCAACGGCTAATCGCCGCGGCCGGGATTCAGCAGGATCGAATTGCGATACGTCAAATCGGCGGGAGCTGGACTCTGCCCGCGTCGATCGAGACGCGTCAGGCCGCCGGCCGCTGAATCTTTCGACGCTCTACGCGCTGGCGCCGAGCCGCTTTTTGGCGATTTCGATATATCCCGCGTCGCGCTCGATTCCCACCCAGCGCCTGCCCAGTCGAGTCGCGGCCGCCGCCGTCGTACCGGTGCCGAGAAAGCAATCGAGAATCACGTCTTGTGGCTTGGTCCACAACGTCACGATCCGTTCGAGCAGTTGCACTGGTTTCTGCGAGGGATGACTGCCAAGCCGGCGCTCCGAGCGCGGCGTGCATGGAATCTGCCACAGGTTGCGCAATTGTTTGCCGCCGCCGATTTCCTTCGACCTCGCGTAGTCGAATGTCCACTTGGCCGCGCGCTCCGGCGTATTGTTGCACGCCCAGATAATGTACTCGGTGCTCTCGGTCGGCAGCCGTCCCGTGATATTGGGTTGCGCGTTGGGTTTGAACCAGGTGATCTGCTGCAGGATGCGCCGGCCCAGCACGTGCTCCAGCACAAATCCGATCAGGTAGATATTGTGGAAGCTGCCGAACACCAGGATGTTGCCGTTGGCGCGCACCAGCCGGCACACTTCCAAAAGCCACCGCCGCGTGAATTCGAAGTAGTCATCGTTGCTGAACCGATCCCACTGCTCATCCATCGTGACGTGCGAGCTGAATGCCCACTTGAGCCCTTTGCGCCGGCTCATGTTGTACGGCGGATCCGTGATGCACGCGTCGAAGGACGCGTCGGGCCACGTGCGCATCACCTCGACGCAATCGCCCGGATAAATCGTGCCCGGCCGCGCCGGCTCCGACGCGCCGGCATCTGCCCGCTCTTCGCTTGACGGACGCAATCGCTGGCGCACGCGCTGTTCAGACACGCTTGCGCTTCTTGGCAAGATAATCGACCAGCATGTATTCGCCGAGACGGTCGGGACGGGTGTACAGCGCGCGGCCTCGATTGATCAGCGTCATCTTGTCCACGAACGCGCGCAGGCTGGGCGAATCATCGAGCATGAACGTGTTGATCGTGATCCCCTTGCGCGTGATCCGCTCGACTTCCTTGAGCGTCTCCTGCGCCGCTCGCATGCTGATGCCGCCGAACGACAGCGGCCATTCGCAGTACAGCCGCTTGTTCAGGAAGTACGCGGTCGGCTGTCCGTCGGTGATCACGATGATGTGCTGATTGCGCGACGGATGGCGCCCGAGCAAATCCGAAGCGAGCCGCAACCCGTCCTGCAGATTGGTGAACGGATCGCCCATGTTCCACGACGCTTCGGCCAGGTCCTTGAGCTTCAACTCGACCGCGCGCGTATAAAAGCCGACGATCGCAAAAAAGTCGCGTGGGAATTTCGAGCGAATCAGCGTCTCCATCGCCATCGCGACTTTCTTCGCCGCCGCAAACCGCCCTTCCCAGCTCATCGACCACGACATGTCCAGGCACAGCACCGTCGACGACGAACTGGCGTAATCGTTTTCGTAAATCTCGAAATCTTCCGGCCGCAACTCCAGCGGAACGCCCGCCTTGCGCGCCAGCGCATGCTTCAGCGTCGCGACCAGGTTCAGATTCAGCGGATCGCCGAACGCGTATGGCTTGGTCTGCTCCGGACGCATCTCCGTGACGCCGCGATGGTCGGTCAGGTGGCCGCCCGAACGATCCTTCAACAGGTTCTGGTAAATGTCGCGCAGCGCCAGTTGCCCGATTCGCCGCACGCCCCTGGGCGAGAGCTGGAAATGATCGCCCTTCGGCGCCATGTAGCCCGACTGCGTCAGCAGCACCATCACCTGCTTGAGATTCTGAAAATCCTTGCCCGCCTGCTGGCCTAAAATCTGCTGCAGGTCTTCCATCGAGATCGTCTCGAAGTTGCCCGACATCAGGTCCTGTTCGAGCTGGCGCATCCGCTCCATTTCGCGCATCAACTCGAGCGCCTCGTCGTAGCCGAGGCTCTTGGGACCGTGAAACATGTGCTGATTGCGATCGCGAAAATTCTCGAGGTCGCGAATATTTTCGTATTCCTTGAGCAGCTCGTCGAAGTCCGCCTTGGCCTGCGCGTCCTCGAATTCGTGGCTCTCAAGCTTGCGCATCGCTTCCGACAAACGCCGCGGCAGGCGCGACAACTCGCGCTGCTTTTCCTCGACGCCGGGCTTTTTCCCCTTGAGCGATTCCAGCTTGGCCCGCTCGCGATTCAAAATGTCCTCGAGCTTCTGCTCCATCTCGGAGAGCGCGTTCTTCAGGTTGAAGTCGCGATAGCGCTGGCGCATCTCCTGGCGCAGTTGCTCGATAAACTCCTCGAGCCCCATCACCCGCACGCCGTCAAAGTCCATCCCCTGCCGCATCATCCAGTCCATCGCCTGGCGCATGTCGTCGGTGTACGACAGATACTCCGCCAGCTTCTCGAACACCTTGTCGGCGTCGAGCTTGAGCCGCTGCGTCCCGTCCCACTGCGTGTAGCGGGTGGCGACCATGCCCAATTGCCTGCGCGTCATGCGTGATAGGCGAAGCGTCCGCCCTGGCGATCCTTGTTGAGCTTCTGATGCAGATGCAGGCCCTCGAAAATAAACTCGCTCGCCGCCGCCATCAGCCCCGGCGTCTCGAACGGTCCCAGCAGCGTGATCGCTTCGCGCAGTCCCGTCACCTCGCGCAGCGGTTCCATGTATTCCGACGACGGCGCGCTGTCCGAAACCTCGACCCCCCAGCCCTGGTCGAAGTAGCTCGAGACCTTCTTCAAATCGTCGAGTTTCAAATAGCGATCGAAAACCTTCAGCACCGCGCGGTTGATCAGCCGCTCGATCAAATCGTCTTCTTTCTTGTCTTCGCCGACATACTCGAGTTCGATCTTCCCGGCCGTCGACGCATACAGCGAATGCAAATCTGAAATCCGCGGCACGATCTCGTTCTCCGCGTTTCGCACCGCGCGTTTCTCCGCGTTGGAAATCGCCGATTCGAAATTGTTGATCGTAACCCGCACCGACACCCCCGACGATTGGTTGATCTCGTTCGACGCCCGCGCCTCGAACGTAATCTGCGCCAGAATGTCCTTCATGAATTGCGGGGTCCGCACCTCCACGCCCGCGCGCGGCGGATGCATCGCTTCCTGCTCCATGATCGCAATCTCGTGCTCGAGCGTCTTGGGGTAATGGGTGCGAATCTGGATGTCGAAACGATCCTTGAGCGGCGTGATAATCCGCCCGCGCGAGGTGTAGTCCTCCGGATTCGCGCTCGCCACGAACACCACATCGACCGCCAGCCGAATCTTGTAACCCTTGATCTGGACATCTTTTTCTTCCATCAGGTTGAACAGTCCGACTTGCACCTTTTCGGTCAGGTCGGGCAGCTCGTTGATGGCGAAGATGCCGCGATTGGTGCGCGGGATCAGTCCGTAATGGATCGTTTCCTCGTCGGCCAGGTAGCGCCCCTCGGCCACTTTGATCGGATCGATCTCGCCGATTAAGTCCGCCACCGAAACGTCGGGCGTGGCCAGCTTCTCCGCGTATCGGCTGTCGCGTCCGATCCATCCAATCTCAAGCGCGTCGCCTTTTTCTTCCTTGAGCTTGACGCATCGGCGGCATATCGGCGCAAACGGGTCGTCGCTGATTTCGCATCCCGCGACCGCCGGCACATACTGGTCGAGCAATCCGACCAGCGATCTAATTATTCGCGACTTCGCCTGCCCGCGCTCGCCGAGAAAAATCATATGATGTCCCGCGAGCACGCCGTTCTCGATCTCCGGAATTACCGTATCTTCGTAGCCGACGATCCCCGGCAGGATTTGCTCCTTGCTGCGCAGCCGCTCGAGCAAATTCTTGCGCATCTCCATCCGCACCGGCATGGTCTGGTAGCCCGCGCTCTTGAGTTCGCCCAGCGTCCGGATTTTCAGCAGTCCTTCATTCATCGCGAATCCCGCAGGTTGATTACTTGATTTTAAGATAATTCAGCGCCGAGATTTTTGAAAATCGGGCGCAATTGCCCGTAACTGTCCTTCAAACTCTGTGATAGCACGCGGGTCGAGGCAAGCACCGGCATAAAATTGTTGTCGCCGACCCAGCGCGGCACGATGTGCCAATGCATGTGCTCGGCGAATCCGGCCCCCGCGGCGCTGCCCAGGTTGGCGCCGAGGTTAAATGCGGCCGGATGCAGACTAGCGCGCATCGCCTTTATCGACGCCGCCACCGCGTCGCCGAGCACCGCTCGATCCGCTCGCGCCAGCAACTCCGGCGAGGCGACATGGCTGCGCGGCGCCACCATGATATGTCCGTTGTTGTAGGGATACTTGTTGAGCATCACGAGCACGTGGCGATTCTCGAACAGCACCAGGCGTTCGCGCCGCTCAGAGGCGGACAGCGTGGTGAAACAGAAGATGCAAGCCTGGTGGCCGGGGCGGATGCTGCGCATATACTCGTACCGCCACGGCGCCCACAGCCGCAGACCTGCTGCGGAGAGCTGCGCCGCGTCGCGCCGCTTAACGACCCGCTTCTTCGGCGCCATTAACTTCGATTCGGAGTTCCTTGCCCGCCCGGAAGAACGGAATCTGCTTGGCGTCCACTCTGACCAACTGCCCGGTCTTGGGATTGCGGCCCTGCCGCGCGCGACGCCGCTTCACCGCGAAACTGCCGAAGCCGCGGATTTCGATCCGCTCGCCGCGCGTCAGCGAGCTGGCCATCGCGTCGAACATCGCATTGACGATCGTCTCGGACTCGCGATGGGTAAACTTGTGGCGGCGCGCCAGAAGTTCTTCGATGATTTCCCGCTTGGTCATCGATCTCGCCGCCGTCGGCGCCCCGCTTTGATCGAAGCGCTCCCGGCCTAGCTGGGTTTGCCGCCGCGCGCCGCGCGCCGTTCGCCGTCGTCGCGATCGAGCTTGAGCTCTTCGTTGAGGATATCTTCCATCGAGAACCGCGCCGCCTCATGCTCGCGCTTGAGGTAGGCCTGCATTTCCTCGCGCTCTTCGTGCTGCTTGAGCGCCTTGATGGACAGCCCGATGCGGCGCTCCTTGGGGTCCACTTGCACCACCAGCGCCTCCAGCTCGTCATCGACCTTGTACAGCGACGACGGCTTGTCCACGCGCTCGTTGCTGAGCTGCGAGATATGGATCAGCCCTTCGATTCCTTCCTCGATCTCGACGAACACGCCGAAGTCCGCCACCGAGCTGACCTTGCCGTGAATTCGCGTGTTGAGCGGGTAACGCTCCGCCACCGTATCCCACGGGTCGGTCGAGAGCTGCTTGACGCCCAGGCTGACGCGCTCGTTCTCGACGTCGATACCGAGCACCGTCGCCTCCAGCTCGTCGCCCTTCTTGCAGACTTCGCTCGGATGCCGAATCTTCTTGGTCCACGACAAGTCCGAAATGTGCACCAGCCCGTCGATCCCCGGCTCGATCTCGACGAACACGCCAAAGTCCGTGATCGACTTGACCTTGCCCTTGACCTGGCTGCCGATCGGATGCTTGTGGCCGAGTTCTTCCCACGGATTCGCCTCGGTCTGCTTGAGTCCGAGCGAAATTCTTCGATTCGCCTCGTCAACCCCGAGCACCTGCACTTCCACCAGGTCGCCGGGATTGACGACCTTGGACGGATGAACCGCGCGCTTGCTCCAGCTCATCTCGGAGACGTGGATCAAACCCTCGACACCCTTTTCGATCTCGACGAAGGCGCCGTAGTCAGTGACGCTGACGACCTTGCCCTTGATTCGCGTGCCCGGCGGATACGCTTCGGCGACCTTGGTCCACGGGTCGGGCATGATCTGCTTCATTCCCAGCGACACGCGCTCGCGCTCGGGGTCGTATTTCAGCACGACGACCTTGACCTTGTCCCCGACCTTCAAGACTTCCGACGGATGCTGCAATCGGCCCCATGCCATGTCGGTGATATGCAGCAGGCCGTCGATTCCGCCGAGATCGATGAACGCGCCGTAGTCGGTAATATTCTTCACGGTGCCTTCGAGGATCACGCCCTCTTCGAGCACCTTGAGCGTCTGTTCCTTGAGCGAAGCGCGCTCGCGCTCGAGCACGCTGCGGCGCGAGACCACCACGTTGCCGCGCGCGCGATTGAACTTGAGGATTCGGAAGCGGCCGCGCTGCCCGACGTATCGGTCCAGGTTGCGCGCCGGACGAATATCGACATGCGATCCCGGCAGGAACGCCGGCACCCCGATATCGACTTTCAGTCCACCTTTGACTTTGCCGAGCACCACGCCTTCGACCGGGGTCTCCGACTGAAACGCCTTGTCGAGTTCGCGCCAGACTTTGAACTTCTCGGCCTTCGCGTGCGAAAGCATCACCGTGCCGTTATCGGTCTCGGTGCCTTCGAAATACACGTCAACCTCGTCGCCCTCCTTGACCGTGGGATGTCCTTCATGGTCAAGAAATTCCACGAGGGGGACCTGCCCTTCGCACTTGTAGTTGATGTCGATGATGACGCTGTCGCGGCTGATCAGAAGCACTCTTCCAACCAGGACATCGCCGGGACGGGGAGCCTTCAAACTCTCTTCCATCAACGACTCAAAGTCATTATCTCCTCCGCTCATTTGTTCAGGCAACGCTTTCTCCATTTAGTGGGACCTTCCGGGACTTCGAGGCTGTGCAATCCTTACAACCGGGCTAGGCTCGTTTCAAGCCCTTGGCGGCGTTGATTCGAGCGTTAATCTGCGCTTTCATCGCCGCGACCACCGCGTCGATTGAAAGGTTCGTTGAATCGATCACCATCGCATCGTCCGCGCGCTTGAGCGGCGCCAGCTCGCGCCCGCTGTCACGGCGGTCGCGTTCGATCAGCTGCTCGAGCACTTCGCGCTCGGCGATCGACGCGCCCTGATGCTTGAGTTCTTCAAATCTGCGACGGGCTCGCGTCTTTACGTCCGCGTCGAGAAAGAACTTGAACTCGGCGTCGGGAAAAATCGCGGTGCCGATATCGCGTCCTTCCATCACCACTGCGCCGTCCGCACCCGCCGCGCGCTGCAGCTCGCGCATCCGCGCGCGCACCGCGCCGAGCGCCGAGAACCGCGACGCGAGGTCGCCGATTTCCGGCTCTCCGACCGACGCGCTCACGTCCCGATCGTTGAGCATTATCTTTTCGCCCTCGAACCTGATCTTTATCGCCGCCAGCAGCGGCGCCAATCGCGCCTGGACGTTTGCGTCGTCCGGGCCGACGCCCGCCACGCGCGCCGCGATCGCGACCGCGCGGTACATTGCGCCCGTGTTCAGGTACGAAAACCCAAGCTCGCGCGCCAGCCGGCGCGCCGCCACGGATTTTCCCGCACCGACGGGGCCATCGATCGCAACTATCGGCCGCTTTGGATTCACCTGATCTCTTCCCGCATCGCTCTGCCGCGATTGAAAATCTTCTCGACCCCTTGCATGTCGCCGGCCTCGACCAGCCGCTGAAACTCCGCGAAGGTTCGACTGTAGAGTTTGAGCGCCGCCGCGATCGCCTCGCGATTAGCCACAAAGATGTCGCGCCACATTTCCCACGACGACGCCGCCAGCCGCGTCGTATCGCGCAGTCCTCCCGCGCCGTACTCCGCCGCAAGCTTGTCCCCGACCTTCTCGCCCTTAAGCGACGCCGCCAGCACGCTCGATACTATCTGCGGCAGATGGCTGGAGCGCGCGAGGATTTGGTCGTGCGTGGAAGCGTCCATCATCTCGACGCAGGCGCCGGTCTCGTCCCAAAGCTGCTCGATTTTAGCGATCGCCGCGGGCGTGCTTTTCGCCGACGGCGTGATAATCACGCGCCGGTCCCGAAACAGGCCGGGGTCCGCCGCGGCGGCGCCGGTAGTTTCCTTGCCGGCGACAGGATGCGCCGCGACAAGCGATCTGTTTCCCGTGATCAGCGGCTCCAGCTCGCGCACCACGTATCCCTTCACGCTGCCGACGTCGGTCACCACCGCGTCGGGCGCCGTGTGTTCGATCATTTTTTCCAGCGTCGATCGCATCGTCAATATCGGCACCGCCAGCACGATCAGGTCCGCGCCGCGCGCCGCCGCGACCGGATCGCGCGTCGCGACGTCGATCATGCCGCGCTGGATCGCAACGTCCAGGTTCGCCTGCGAGCGTCCCAGCCCGACCACTTTGCCCACGAGGCCTGCGTGGCGCGCGATCAACGCGAGCGAGCCTCCGATCAGGCCGACTCCGCACAAGGTCATTTGCCGAAATAACTGCGCCATCAGCCTACCCGCCCATCACTTCGCCGAGTGCCGCGACCAGGCGGCGATTCTCCTCGGGCAGGCCGACGCTGATTCGCACGTGGCGCGGATAGCCGTAGCCGTTCATCGCGCGCACGATCACGCCCTTGCGCAGCAGCTTTTCGTAAACCGCGCGCCCGTCGCCGACCTCGACCAGGAAAAAATTCGCGTGACTCGGCACGAACGGCGCCTTGAGCCGCCGGAACTCACGCTCCAGGTAATCCATGCCCTCGGCGTTGACTTGCAGTGTTCTGGCGATATGCGCCCGGTCGTCCATCCCCGCGATCGCCGCCACCTGCGCCAGCGAGGTCACGTTGAACGGCTGGCGCACCTTATGCAGCATCTGGATCAGGTCGGGCCGCGCCACCGCGTAGCCGACGCGCATTCCCGCCAGCCCGAAAATTTTCGAGAACGTCCTGAGCGTGATTATCAGCCGGCGATCGTCGTGGTCCTCGATCGAGTCGGGATACTGCGGGTCGCGCACGAATTCGAAGTAGGCCTCGTCGGCGACGATCACCACGTTGTCCGGAACGCGATCCAAAAACCGCTTCCATTCGGCGCGCCGGTAAATCGTGCCGGTCGGATTGTTCGGATTGCCGAGAAAAACTATTCGCGTGTTGGAGTCGATCGCCGCCGCGATCGCCGGCAAGTCGTGCGAGAATCCGTCGCTGGTCTTCACCACGCGATGCTCGCCGCCGGCGGCGGCGGTCGCCAGCGGATAAATGGCGAAGGAATGCTCCGAGTAAACCGAGTTCAGTCCGGGCCGCAGATAAAGAAAGGCGAGCAGGTGGAGCACCTCGACCGATCCCGACGCCGCGAACACCCGCTCCACTCCAAGCTTGTGATGCTGCGCGATTTTGCGCCGCAGCTCGTAGCTGGCGCCGTCGGGATAGCGATTGAGCTCCGGCAGCGCCGCCTTGATTGCCTCTATCGCGCGCGGCGACGGCCCCAGCGGATTCTCGTTCGAGGCCAGCTTTACCGGATCCTCGATTCCGAGTTCGCGTTGCAACTCCTCAATCGGCTTGCCCGGCTCGTAGGGAGCAAGCGCGGCGACCGATGGGAGTACGAGATCTTGAGCTTTGATCAAAGAGGTGAACGGCGATTGGAAAGTGAAAAAGTAAAAACGCTTTTCCGGCTGCCCGGCTCAGGCAGCGGCCGACCTGCCTTCAGGATACGATCCTAAGACCTTCAAGAATAGGGCCTTGCGCTCGAGCGCCTTGAGCGCGCGCGCCAGCTTGGGGTCGTCACGATGGCCCATAACGTCAACAAAGAACAGGTACTCCCACGGCCGCGCCCGCAGCGGACGCGATTCGATCTTCGATATATTGATCGCGTTGCGCGAAAACAGGTTCAGCGCCTGGTTGAGCGTGCCCACCCGGTCCGCAACCGCGAACAGCAGCGTCGTCTTGTCCTTGCCCGAGCGCGCCACCGGCCGCGTCCCCATCACCAGGAATCGCGTCGTGTTGGCCGCGACGTCCTGCACGTTCGACGCGATCAGCTTGAGCCCGTACGCCTCGCCGGCCGCCGCCGACGCGATCGCCGCGATTGAGGAATCCCCGGCGGCGCGCTTTGCCGCCAGCGCATTGGAGGCGACCGCTTCGGTCTCGCAATCGGGGAAATTCGAGCTCAGGTAGCCGCGGCATTGCGCGAGGCTTTGCTGATGAGACACGATCCGCTTGACCTCGCCCGCCACGCCGCCGAGCGACATTATTGAATGCCGAATCGGCAGCAGCACTTCGCCGATTATCACCAGCGCAGTGTCGATCAGCAGATCGAGCGTCAGCGTCACCGATCCTTCGGTAGAATTCTCCACCGGCACCACGCCGAAATCGGCGCGTCCGTTCTCAATGGCCTGGAACACCGCCGCGAACGACTCCAGCGGTATCAGCTCGACGCTCGATCCAAAGCGCATCCGCGCCGCCTCGTGCGAGTAGGTATGCTCCGGGCCGAGGAATGCCACTCGCGGCTCGTGCTCGAGCGCGCGGCAGGCCGAAATTATCTCGACATAAATTCGCTTGAGCTGTTCGCCGGTGAGCGGCCCCTGGTTTTCGGCGATCATCTTTTCGATAATCGCACGCTCGCGCGCCGGCTGATAAACCTCGCCGTGATGATGCTTGAGCCGGCCGATCTCCATCGCGAGGTTTGCGCGCAACGACACCAGCCGCAGGATCTTGAGGTTTATCTCGTCCATCCGCGCGCGCAGGGTCTCAATCGACGGCGGCTCTGCGGTGGTGGCGGCCGCGGCCGGTTTCCTGGCTATCCGTGACGACATCGAACCAGAATGGGTACCCTACTGCCGGCCCGTTTTCAACGACAGGGGTGACCCCTCCACCCAGTATTAAGGCCGCACGCCGTTGGCGCGCGCGGCCCCTGCCAACGGCTTAATACTGCGCTGCCGTCGCCACGGCCAGGGGTCACCCCTGCTAATCGATCGAATGATCGCTGTCCGCGCTCCCGCGCGTCAGAAATGCTGATCCCATCGTCGCGAACTTCCGCTCGCGCGCCCGGCGCAACTCGGCCGGCTTGAGCTTGACCAGCCGCTCCAGATGGCGCGCGAGCGCCGCGCCGAGCAGATGAGCAGCTTCGGCGGGCGCGGTATGCGCTCCGCCCGCCGGCTCCGGCACGATCTCGTCGATCAATCCCAGCTCCAGCAAATCGGGCGCCGACAACTTCAACGCTGCGGCCGCCGCCGCAACATTCTCCTCGCCCCCCGCACGCCACAAAATCGCCGCGCATCCTTCCGGCGTGATCACCGAGTAGCACGCGTTCTCCTGCATCAGCACCGCGTTGGCCACTCCGAGCGCCAGCGCGCCTCCCGAGCCGCCCTCGCCTATCACGCACGCGACGGTGGGGACGGTCAGCCGCGCCATCAGCTCAAGGTTGCGCGCGATCGCCTCGATCTGTCCGCGCTCCTCCGCGCCAACCCCGGACTCACCGCCCTGGGTGTCGATCAGCGTGATTATCGGCAGCCCAAACCGCTCCGCCAGCTCATAAACGCGCGCCGCCTTGCGATAGCCCTCGGGCAGCGGCTTGCCGAAATTGCGCTTGATTCTCTCGGTGGTCGAGCGGCCCCGCTGATGACCCACGACGGCGACCGGCCGGCGTCCGAAATAGGCGAGTCCCGCCACGATCGCAGCGTCGTCGGCGAAGCGCCGGTCGCCGTGTATCTCGATAAAGTCGCGCATCAGCAAGTCGATGTAATCGAGCGTCTGCGGCCGATTGGGATGCCGCGCCAGGCGCACCCGCTCGATCGCGCTCGGCGGCGCCGGCGCCTCGGCTATCGCCGCATCATTGCCGCGGCTTTTCGCGCCGCGCGCCTTATGTCCGTTCGAATTGCCTTTCAATCTGCTTCACGCCTGCTCATCGCAAAAAATTTCTCGAACAATACAAAAGCATCCTGAGCGCCGCGCTCCGGGTCAAGCCACACGATCTCCGGCTCGCGGCGAAACCATGTGATTTGGCGCTTGGCCAGCCGCCGCGATTCCTGCTTGGCCCGCGCGATCGCATCGGCCAGCGCGATCTCGCCGCGCAGATGCGCCGCGATCTGCTTATACCCAATGGTACTCAGCGGCGGCTTCTCGGGCGAGTATCCCGCCTCGATCAGCGCGCGCACTTCCGCGACCAGCCCGGCCGCCACCATCGCATCGAAGCGCCGGTCGATCGCCTCGTAGAGCTTTTTGCGTTCGACTTCGACGCCCACGGTCAAAGTGTCGTAGCCATTGTCGGCGAATCGATGGCGCCGCTGATGCGCCGAAATGTTTTCGCCGGTTAATTCAAAGACTTCAATCGCGCGTACGATTCGGTACAGGTCGTTGACGCCGATTCGATTCGCCGCGTCGGGATCGACCTCGCGCAACTGCCGATGCAGGTGCGCGACGCCGCGCTCGGCCGCGATTTTGGCCAATCGGTCTCGAATTTCCGCCGACGCGGCCGGCCCGCGAAAGATCCCGCCGCGGATCACGCGCAAATAAAGCCCACTGCCGCCGACCACCAGCGGATTTCGCCCCCGCGCCGCAATCTCCTCGACCGCCGCGCGCGCAATTTGCGCGAACTCCGCCACGTCAAGCGGCTCGCCGGGACTGCGCACGTCTATAAGATGATGCGACACGCGGCGGCGGTCCTGGGCCGACGGTTTCGCCGTGCCGAGATCCATCCCGCGATAAAACTGCCGCGAGTCGGCGTTGATTATCTCGCAGTTCGAGCGCTGCGCCACTTCCATCGCGAGCGCGGACTTGCCCGCTGCGGTCGGCCCGACAATAAAGCCGGCCGCTATCCGCGCCGGATGCGTCCGCGCCGCGGCTTGCGCCGCCGCTGTTTGGGGCAACGCGCTCATCGGCGAAACATTCGTTCGATTTGCCCGCGTCCGAACTGAATATGCACCGGGCGCCCGTGCGGGCAGTTGGTCTTGAACTCGGTGCGATCGAGTTCGGCGAGCAGCGAATGGATTTCCGCCAGCTCGAGCACTCGCCCGACTCGAACCGAGCCGTGACACGCGAGTTGCTTGAGCCAATTCTCGAACGCGGCCTCGCCGCCGCCGCGAAAGCCGCTTTCGTTGTCGCCCATGCTCTCAATCATGTCCGTGAGCAGTTTCGCGCCGCCTTCGGGCCCGAACACCGCCGGCGCACCCTTGAGCAGCAGCGTAGTCGGCCCGAATGGCTCGACCTCGAAGCCCATCGCGCGAAGCTCGCTCAACGCGCCATGAACCTGCGACGCGCGCGCGGGATTGAGCTCGACCGGCACCGGCGCGAGCATCGCCTGCGTGCGAATCCCACCGTCGCGGAGTTCGCGGCGCAGCTTTTCGAAGGTAACGCGCTCGTGCGCCGCGTGCTGATCGATCAGGAGCAACCCCTCCTCGGTCTCGAGCGCGATGTAGCCGGCGAAGATTTGTCCGATCACCCTGAGCTTCGAGTACATTGGGATTGGCGCCGGCGCATGAGACGCCACCGCCGCGCCGCCGCCGCGCGCGTCGCGATCGTAGGCGAGGCTGAGCGGGCGCTGAAACGCTTTCTCCGTGGGCGCATCGGGCACGAGCCGCAGGGGCGCGTCGCCGCGCGGATTCGGAGCCGAATCACCGGCGCGAGCATCCTCGCCCATCGACGCCGTCGTGACGGGTCCCATCGCGGCGTCATCGGCGGATGGCGCTGGCGCTTCGCCGCCCGCCGCCGGCGCATCAACCAAAGTTGCGACGGGCGCATTTTCCGTCTGATCCGCCAATCGGTCGCGAAGCGCGTGATAAACGACGTCGAAAACCGCGCCGCCATTTCGAAATCGCACCTCGGTCTTCATCGGATGCACATTGACGTCAACATCTTCGTGCCGCATATCGACGAACAGCAACGCCGCCGGATGGCGACCGCGCGGGATCAGCGTCTGGTAGGCCTGCTCGATTGCGCGAATCAACATTCGATCGCGAACCGAGCGGCCGTTGACGAAGGTGAAGATCATCCTGCCGGTGGCAAACGACTCCTGGCTGGTTGCCGCAAGTCCTTGCGCGCGAATGCCGGGGCGATCGAGGCCGAAGGCAAGCATCCGGGACGCGATCCTGGGACCGAAAACCTGGCGGAATCGTTCGAGCACCGAGTTGGCGCGCGGCAAATCGAAAATCGTGCGGCCGTCGGCGGTCAGGCAAAACGCGATGCGATGGTTGGCAAGCGCGCTGCGCTGAAAAGCCTCGGCGATGGCGCCCTGCTCGGTCGCCAGCTTCTTCAGGAACTTGAGCCGCGCCGGAGTGTTGAAGAATAGCTGGCGGACTTCGATTCGGGTTCCCGCCGCCATCGCGCACGTCCGCGTATCCTCGATGTTGCCGGCCTCGGCGGCGACCTCGGCGCCATGTTCGTCGGCGGCGCGACGCGTTTGCATCCGAAGATGCGACACGCTGGCGATCGAGGCGAGAGCCTCGCCGCGAAACCCGAGCGTGCGAATCGCGCTCAAGTCGGCGGCGCTTCGAATCTTGGAAGTTGCATGACGCCGGAGCGAAAGGATCGCATCGGCGCGAGTCATGCCGCAGCCGTCGTCGGCGACCGCGATCAGCGCCGAGCCGCCGCCGAGGATCTCGACGCTTACCGAACGAGCGCCCGCGTCGAGCGAGTTCTCGACCAGCTCCTTGACGGCGGAGGCCGGCCGCTCGACGACTTCGCCCGCCGCAATCTGGCTGGCGACTTGCTCGGGCAATATGTGAACTATGTGCTCGGGCATCGGGGTCCGCGGCGCCGGAGCCTGTTCAAGGAAATCTCCGGCGCAACCTGACTAGACATTGTAGCTTTCGGACCGGATACTCAAGCAACTCGCCGATCCGGCGTCAAAACGGGGGAATGGCTATTGCACGGGTTGAAGATCGCGGCGGGTTTTGAAAAGCTCTGGGCCCGGCGAACTTGCCGGAGCATTCCAGCGATGAGAAAAATTACGGCGATGCTGCTCGGTGCGGCAATCATTGTGGCCGCAGCCGCGCCACGCGCGATTGCGGCGCCAATCAAGATCGGGGTCGGCGTGATTGGACCGATCTCGCCTCAGACCGAAGCCGACATCGACCGGATTGTCGGCGCGCTGCCGAACGTGAAGGCGGTGCCGATTCAGCCGCCGGGCGGGGTCGATGCGTGCGTCAAGCGATTCGTCGCGGGCGAGGCCGACGATCGGCTCGACGCGGTGATGGTGGTGAGCCTGCCGCCCGAGTCCTTTCAATCGCAGCGCGACTCGAACGAGGCGCGATTCACCGGCGCTTACGAAATCTGGACGCTCAATCTTTCCACACTGGCCGAGGATCGCCATCGCTTCACCTTCACCGACAGCGAGCCGGTGATAGGCGGCGCCGCCGCTATTCTGGCGATGCCGGCGCAGTTGTTCGCCGAGCGCGCCACCGGCAAGAAACTTATTTCGAGCGATCAATGGCAGGCGTTCGAGGCGGTGCAGGCGCGGGTCGAGGCGAAGCTGGTCGCGGCGACCAAGCTCTATCTGCAGACCGCGTCGATTCGCGACACCGGTCCGCTGAGTCCGCTCGACACGGCGAAAAATCTGCTCGATCGCGGCGACGGCGAGGACGCGATGGCGGTCTTCAAATCGGCGGGAATCAACAACCCCGAAGTTCAGCGGATGATCGTGAGCGCGCAGGGTCAGTTGCGGCGCAGTGCGGCCAACGCACTGCTGGGACGCACGCTGGGAGCGATGGCGGGCGGGAACGCCGGCGCGGCGCGCATCATGCTGGCCGACTATGAGAAGGCGCCGTCGGCCGAGAGCTCGCGCGCGGATTCGATTCGGAGGGTGCTTGCGGGCGTGCCCGATCGCCGCGCCGAATCGATTTACGACGGCGTCATCAGGAGCGACGTGCCCGGGCTCGACCATGCGGCGTTCGTCGCGATGATCAAGCAGCTCTTCCGCGAGCAGACCGGCTCGATCCCCAACGAAGTGATCGTCAGCGCCAAGGACCTGACCGTCGAGGACAAGGACGCACCGCAGGGGCTCAAGCAGCGGCTCGACAGCTATGCGGGCGCGCTCGGGCGCAGCGCGTGGCTGATGAGCCTCAAGTGCGGATGCGACGCGGGCGCGGTGCTGACGGGAGAAGCGGTCGGCGGGGCGCTGCTCAAGGCGAAGTATTCACCCTCTTTCACGCGGCCGCAGGTCGGGCTACCCTAGCAGAATTATCCAGGCTCGAACGGAAGACTCATGAGACATTGCGCATACTGCAAGAAGCAGCCGTCAGTCGGCAACAACGTCAGCCACGCCAACAACAAGACCAAACGGCGCTGGAATCCCAACCTGCAGGAAGTGCGCGCCGAGATTAACGGCAACGTGCGGCGAATCCTGGTCTGCACGCGATGCATCCGCGCGGGCAGGGTCAAGAAAAGCGCCTAGCAGCAGCGGCTACAATTCATCCGGCGCAAGACACGTTGCCATGGAGTCGTTGTGAAGAACATTTCCAATGTCGGGTCGGGCCGCAAGCTTGGTTTCGCGGCGGTAGTTGTATCGCTCGCAGTCGCCGCGGGTCTGGCTGCCGGGGCGCGGATTGCAGGCGCGGCGAACGTGAGCGGTTTGATGTCGTACCGGGACGGCAGACCGGCAGAGCGACGCTGGCTTCATTACGAGAACCGCGTCACCAACGATATTTACATCGCGCCGACCAAGCCCGACGGCTCATTCACGGCGGATCTGCCGCCGGGACTTTACGATCTCCGCGCCGAACGCGGAGTCATTGTCGCCAGTAAAATTCGCGTCGGCGCCGAGGACGTCAACCTCGGTCACGTCGTCGAGCCGGCGGCGCTGGACGTGTGCCGCCCGTTCGAAAATGAAGGCGTGGCGGAGGCGCTGATCGACAGCCCGGCGCCAGCGACCGCGAACCTGAGCGGGCGTCCTCTCCAGGCGATGAATTACGGACACGAAGCGATGGCTCCGGTCGGAGCGCCGGCGACACCCGCGCCTCAATCCACCCCGCTTGGCGAGGCTACGCCCGTAGCGGCCGCGTCGCCTTCGACGATGCAGGCACCCGCCGGCGGACGCTGAGCCGCTTCGCGTTCGCGCGGCCGATTCGTTTTTTTTTCAAGCCGCCAATCCGAGTCAATTGACCTTAAGCGCGCGCGGCGCGCGTGATATACCGTTGTGCATCCGAGCCTCGTGAATTTTCGGTTGCTTCAAAAGCTCGCGGCCGCGGCCTGTGCAATTGCCGGGATTTACCTGCTCTCGATCCTCGTGACGGGCGGCTATGCGGTAAATTTGGCTTTCGTTGGCGTCCGGTTCGAGGCCAACAAGCTATGGCCCGCGATCGTCGCGACGCTCGGATTCGCGCTCCTGCGAACGATCTTTCGACACGGCTCGATCAAAGGCGCGCTGAGCTCAAGTCCGGGATTCATAATTTTCTCGGTTGCGCTGATCGTATTTCTCGCCAATGGCCGCACGATTTCCGGCGGTGATTCGGTGCCCGCGAAAAATCTGCCGCTGAGCATCCTGGAGCACGGGAACTTCTACCTCGATCAGCTGAAGACTCCCGGCGCGAAAAGGATTCCCTACTATCTGCGTGAGAGCGGCGGCCATTACGTGTCCGACTATCCGGTCGGCGCCGCGCTGATCGCGTTGCCATTCTATGCGCCGTCGGTCCTGTCCGGCGTCAGCCCGAGCAGCCGGATTTTCTCCGAGCTCGAAAAAGTTTCGGCGGCTACGATCGTGGCGCTCTCCGCCCTGCTGCTGTACATGGCCGCCGCGCGCGTGACCGCCAACTGGATGGCGACGGTGCTGACGCTCATCTACGCGTTGGGCACCAGCAGTCTGAGCGTAAGCAGCCAGGCGTTATGGCAGCACGGTCCCGCTCAGCTCGCGCTGGCGGCGGCGATCTATTGCCTGGTGCGCGCCCGCGACGATCCGCGCTTTGCGGGATACGCGGGGCTGCCGCTCGCCTTCGAGGTGATTACCCGCCCGGTCGATGCGCTGATCGCGGCGCCGCTCGGCCTGTATGTGCTGGTCAGCTATCGCCGCGAGATTTGGACGTTCATCGCGGCCGCGATCGCGCCGCTGCTGTTTCAACTGTGGTACAACGCCGCCTATTTCGGCACGCCGTTTCGAGTCCAATTTTTCGCGCAGCCGGCTTCGGTGGGCGGCCAGCGCGTGCCGCTGGGCGGATTGTGGGCCACTTCGCTCGCGCATGGATTGGCCGCGGTGGTACTCAGTCCGGGCCGCGGACTGCTCTTCTACTCGCCGATTTTTATTCTGTCGCTAGCCGGATTGGCGCTGGCGTGGCGGCGAAATGGCGAGGTGCTGCTGCGCTACCTGGGAGTCGGCGCGATCTTGAGCATCCTGATCGTCGCGAAATGGCATAAGACATCAGGCGGCGAGTCTTTCGGTCCGCGACTGCTGGCGGATCTCACGCCGATAATGGCATTCGCCCTGTTTCCGCTCGCAGATTCCATCCGCAACCGCCGCGCGCTTGCGATTGCGTTCGCGGTGCTCGGCGCATGGTCGATAACCGCCAATGCGTTCGGCGCGTTCATCAGCTATCGAGGATGGAACCGTTGGGCGCTCAACGATGCTGACACGCGACTGTGGTTATGGAGCGACAATCCGGTCGTCGATCCGATGCGCTCGACTTTCGACGAGATCAGGATCGCGCTGGGCCACCGTTGGACCAGCCGCAACTCTCCCGACCTGCTCGACGCCCGCTTGATCGTGCTCAATCCGCCTCCGATTGATGCCGCGCCGGGCGCGCGCGTCCGCGTTTCTATCCGCGCAACCAACACCGGCAAGGCGATATGGCTCACGGGGCGTTCACCCGATGAACGCGGCGTAGTCAGCCTGGGATGGGAATGGAAGCGCGATGGGAGAGTGGTCGGAGACAGTGAAGCCCGCCGCGAACTTCACTTGAACGTCTTTCCGGGCGATTCGATGGATCTCGAAGCGTCGGCATTCGCCCCCGATGCGCCCGGCCGCTATGAGCTCGAAATTTTGCTCGCGGCTGAACTGAGGAACCAGACCTCGCGCTCGATAGGCCTGCCCTTGACGGTCCCGCTAACGGTCGGCCCATCGGATTTACCGGTGCGCACGACGCACCCATTGCGACCGTAAAGGAGCGGGTCGCCAACTTTCGGGGTCGCCCCACTCAGGCAGTAGTGAGCCGGCGATCTGAAATCGCGGGCGCGCTCATGTCGGTTACGCCGAGCCAGAAGCGCCGAAGCGTTATCCGATGACTCAGCGTGAACGACTCGAGCGCCGCCAGTTGCGGGGCGGAGAGCGTCTCCTGCGCAACCACGATTTCGTCGAACGGCGTTCGCGCCATGATCTCGCCTAGACTGTCGAGCGACCCCAGCACCGGATAGCCGTGGAATAGCTTGCCGTGCTTGAAACTGTCGTCGTCCAATAGTCCCAGCAGTTCGGCGCCCGCTCCGATCGTCGAGTGCAGGTGCTCGACCGCCGCCGCACCACGCGCATCTGCCCCGACGATCACCAGGCGCCTTGCCGAATGCGCAAGGAACCGTCCGAGCCGCTGGAAAACATGGAATGACCAGCGCGTTGCGACCAGGAAATTGAACAGCAAAATTACGAAGACCACCACCGCCGCACGCGAAATGGTTATCGGCAGTATCGCCGACGCCAGCTTCACGGCAAGGCCCGCGATCACCGCCGCCAGCACAAAGCGCACACCCTCGGCCAGTCCCGTGTAGCGCCATATCCCGCGATAAACGCCTGCCACCAGGAACGCGCCGCAACCGATCATCACAACCCACGGCAGGCCGATCAGCATTTGGTCCACCTGCACGATGCTGAGATCGAAGTCGAATCGCAGCATCATCGCGCCAAAATACGCCGCCGCCACCAGCGCCACATCCAGAACCAACTCCACCAACCGACGCTTGTAGCCGAAGCTCAGGATAACGCGCGCGATCGCGGGCAGGTCTTCGATCTGACCCGGAGACTCCCCGTCGAACGATCGATCCATCAGGAACAACGCCACCAGCGCAAAGAACAGCGCCATGAACGGCAACAGCAGCACCGCGTCGTAACCCGGAACTACGGTCAGCGCGATCGCGCACCCGCCCGCTATCGCCTGCAGGCCGATCAACGTCGCCGCCGCGCTCCAGCTCGACATGCCAAGCCGCGTCAGCCGATGATGCGAATGATCGAGGCCGCGTTTCGATATCGGATTTCCTGTCGCCAGCCTCGTCACCGTCACCGTCACCGTGTCGAGCAGCGGAACCATGAGCGCCAGCAACGGCATCGCCAGCCGCGCGGGCAGAGAACCCTCGCCATGGTGACTGGCTTGAATCGACAGCACTCCCAGCACGAGCCCGACCGCCAGCGCGCCTTCGTCGCCCATAAAAATCGATGCGGGCGGAAAGTTGAAAACCATGAATCCCGCCAGCGCACCGGCCAGCGCCAGCCCCACGACCATCGTTCCCGCGTGTTGATGCAATCCCGCGACGATCGCGATACTCAACGCCGCGACAATTCCGACTCCCGCCGCAAGGCCATCGGTCCCATCGATTAAGTTGAACGCGTTGGTCGCCGTGATCAGCCAGAAAATCGTGAGCGCGATGTTGAGCGGCTGGTAGGGAAGGATGTCGAGCTGGGGTCCCCACCCTCCGAGGATAAAGATCGCAGTCACTTCCAATATCAGTTTATGCCGCGGCCGCAGATCGACGATGTCGTCGAGCAATCCAACCAGGCACATCGCGACCGCAAACCCCGCGAGCCAGGGGAGACTATGGTACGGCAATCCTGACAGGACGCCGACGAATCCGATCGCGGCGATTAAGCCCGCCATCACGGCCAGGCCTCCCAGCAACGCCGTCGGCTTGGCATGGGGGCGGTCGCTTGAAGGTTGTGCAACGATCCCGAAGCGAACGCCCGCTGCTTTTGCCACCGGCATCATCGCCACCGCGACGATAAACGCAGTCAACGGCGTGAGCAGTATTTCAAACCCGGTGGTCAATCTTTAGCCCTTTTAGCTCCACCTGCGCTTCTTTGCTCTCTGCCTGTCACCAGGTCTGCCCACGATGTTCAAAATTCACAAATAGAAGACCCGCATCTCGGTCAACCAAGGTGGTCAGCGCGCAGATGCGAGTCGCCGACAATCATGGCGAGCCTGAGAAGCTTAAAACTTCGGCCAAGCGAACATGGCAGAAGATCGAGGGCTATGTCAAGATATGCTATGTTGATTTATTAAGCGCGTAGACCCGTCCCAGTAGCGAGCGGCCGCCCGTTTCATTCTGGGCGAAAGCAGCTCGGCGGTGTCCGGCGCTAGTTGCGCAGGGAGTTCCCCTTCAGAACAGATTCTTGTCGCGGATTCGCCCTAATTGAGCGGCCATCCGGGCGCTGACGGAAGAGCGGCGGTCATTTGTTTGCGGCCTTATGCAGATACTTCTCGGGATTCGCGATGAACGCGTCGCGCTCCGTCGTGTCGCAGAAGTAGTAATGCTTGCCCGCATACTCGACGGCGGGCGTGTCTTTCTTCACATAAAGCTTCATGCCGCAGTAGGTGCACTTGGTGCTCGTGCCGACATCCGGCGCGGGCGGCGAAGCAAGCACCCTGGCTATCGCGGGTGAACCGGCGCACCACGCCGGCGTGGAGAGCGGCGCGATCGAGAGAATCGAAAGCGCGAACAGGATCGCGAGCATGATCGGAAAATTTGAAAGTTTCATCGGCCACCTCATCCCATTGGACCCTGGTACACCTCGGCGAAGCGAATGCCGAGCTCCATCGGGATCGCCAGGTTGGCATCGCGATTGGTTTTCAGGCAAACGACAGCCGGTCCGTTCGATGCCTTCGCGCCGTTGAGCGCCGCTTCGAGGTCTTCCATGCGCTCGGCGTAAAACGGCTGGCAGCCCAGGCCCTCGGCGACCCGGTCCCATCGCACCGTCCCCATCTCGGTGCCGAACGTGCGTCCGAAGAGCATCCGTTCATTCGGCTCCTCCATCGTCCAGGAACCTTCGGCGAACACCACGGTCCTGACCTTCAGGCCTTCGCGCGCAGCCGATTGCATCTCCATGAAGTTGAACCCCGCCGCTCCGTCCCCGCTGACGCACACCACCTCGCGCGCCGGGTTGCCAAGCTTCGCTCCAATGGCAGAAGGGATTCCCGTGCCAAGCATGCCCAGTTCAAGAATGTTCAGGTACGACCGCGGCTTGGTCGATGGCAAGAACCAGGCTGCCCACAACGAAGTGTTGCCGCCGTCGGCGACGTAGATGCTGTCGGAGCCGAAGACCTTGCCGATTGCCTGCATCGCGAGCGCCGGATGAATCCCGGGTCCGCGCCAGGCCGCGACCGGTGCGAAGCGCTCCTCGAACCATTTGCGCGAAATCTCTCGATAGCGCTGCGTGTCCTCCCCGCCCTTGGGCCGGGCGTGCTCCGTCTTGAGCATACGCAACAAGCCCTCGAGCGCGCTTTTCGCGTCGGAAACGATCCCGAGCGCAAGCGGCCGCGTGACGCCCATGTTGCGCTGATCGATATCTACCTGGATGAGCTTCTTATTGGCGGGATCGCCCCAGTACTTGTCGTAAGGAATGTCAAGGTTGCCCATCCGCGAGCCCACGACCAGGATGACGTCCGACTCGCTGCGCGCCAGGTCCGCGCCAGGGCCGTAGCCGTTGAGGAAGTTCGGATGATCGACCGGCACCGATGACCGCCCGGCTATCGTACCGATGACTGGACACTTGAGCAGCTCGACCACCGCCAGCATCGCTTCGTTCGCTTCGGCGCGATCTACTCCGGCGCCCGAGATCACAATCGGCCGTTTGGCGCCGGCGAGCATCCGAGCCGCCTCCTCGAGCTGCGATTGCGAGGCTCGCGGACCGGCTGCCCGGTACTGATCCGGCGTCAGCATTCGGACCTTTGCGTCGTCACCCATCGCGTACATGACGGGCGCCGGTATCTCGATATGAACCGGCCCCGGCCTCCCGATCCACATTTCGCGAAAGGCAATCCGCATCACTTCGGGGATGCGCTCCCACGACAGAATCGGACCGCTCCATTTGACCACGGGCTTGAAGACTTCGAGCTGATCCTGACCCTGGAAGGTCGCCGGTGACGACGGATAAACGATCCCCAGCCGATGCTGCGCGGTGATAACGACGACGGGGACGCCCTCGTGCCGCGCCGTGATCACGCCGGGGATCAGATTGGCGGACCCGGGACCGGGGTTGCCAAGCACCGCGGCCACCTGGCCGGTCGTCTTGTATAGCCCTTCGGCCATGTGGACGGCGGCAGCCTCGTGGCGAACGGGGACGAATCGCACTTGGTACTGCTCCAACTTGGCGAGCAGCGGATCGACCTCCGGACAGGGGAGTCCGAACACGAATTTGACACCCTCGTTGACGAGACATCGCAGAAGCAGCTCTGCTCCAGTAATTTCACTCATAAGATTCTCCAGTGGGGCCGCCGCTTGGCCGGTATTGAAGCAATGAAGCGATCGAAACGAGAAAAAATTCCCGGGGCGGCAACCTTATTCTATCGATGCGGACACTATACTCGCAGCTAAATTCGAGGCAAGCCGCGCGCCTCAGCGTTCGAATCGATAGCCAGCCTTCCCCGGCACAATCACTGCGGATACGATCTACTCGTGCCCGAGCTCGACCTAATCCTCGCGCCCGCGCTGGCTCCCGATGATCTCATCGGCCTCGAGCTTCATTTTCTCGACGCCATCGCCGCGCGCCAGACAGCGCCGGTCCTGCTGATCTACGCGTCGCCGGGCCGCTGCATCTCGATCGGCCGTTATCATTTATTTGGCGCCGCGCCCGCACACAGCGAAAACGGAATCAGCGTGATACGGCGTCTGACCGGCGGCCGCGTCGCCGGCGCGGGCCAAGGATGGCTCGGCCTTGCGCTGATTGCTCCGACGCGCACCGCGCTGCTGATGGAAGACGCCGCGCCAGTTAAAAAACTGAAGCCCGAGCAGATCATGAATCGCTACGCGCGCGGCATCCTGACCGGCCTGCGGGCGCTCGGAATCGACTGTTTCTACCCCGGCCGCGACGCGATAACCTTCAAGCAGCGCGAGATTGCCATGTGCACTTTCGAGACTGACGCCGCGGGCGCGATGCTTTTCGAGGCGGCGATCGCGCACAACCGCGGGATGGAAGAATTGGTGCACGATTTGGAACGCATCGATCCCGACGGCGCGCTTTCATGCCGCATGTATGACGCCGCGTCCGCCACCAAGGTGGTGCGCGAGCTTGCTCGCGACGTCTCTTTCGACGAGCTTGCCGGCGCGATCGCGTCGGGCTACCGCAGTTCGCTCGGGCAGACTCGACGCCGCGAGTTGACCGCGATCGAATCCGCCCAGGCGCAGCACCGCGGGGATGCGCTCGCCAACTCGAACTCGATGCACCGGCCCGTCGCGGGAGCATCGCCGACGCTCCGAAATCGAATTGCATCGCAACTCGGCGCCATCGAGGCTGCGGTCGCGCTCAAAGCCGACCGTACCATCGAGGCCGTGCGGCTCAGTGGCGATTTCATCGCCAATTCGCCGGCTATCGCCCAACTCGAAAGCGAACTTCGCGGCCATCCGCTCGACCTGGCATCGGTCTCACATGCGGTCGCCAAGACGTTTGGCGACAACGAAACCGACAATTTCTTTCTCGGCGCGGGCGAACTGTCCAATCTCGTGCGCCTGATCGCGGGCGTGAATTGAGTAGGGGTGACCCCTGCACCCACCGCTAAGGCCGCGCTCCGCTGTCGCGCTGCCCCCGCCAACGGCCTAATATTGCGCTGCCGTCGCCACGGCCAGGGGTGACCCCTGCACCCAATGTTGAAACAAACCGGCACCGCCGCCATCGAGAAATCGATGCGGGAACTTGGCGACGCGCGCAAAACCGTTCAACGCCGCGCGATCGATGAACTCGTGGCGATTGCCGGGTCAGGCAATCCAATCGTCACTGAAAAACTTCGCGAGTCGATCGCAAGCGCCGATCGCCGCGTGCGATGGGCGGCTGCGTACGCGCTGGGCCAAATCGGTGCGGGCGCGTTTGCGATCGACTGCGCGGACGCGCTGTGCGAGGCGATGTCCGACGACGACGGCGATATCAGGTGGGCGGCGACCGACCTGATGGTCCGCCTCGGGCGCGAAAATCCCGCGCCGATCAGCGCGCGCATCCTCAAACTCGCTGCCGATCCCTTAAGCCGCCGCAACGCGCGCAAGATGGCGCTCTACTGCATCCGCGACCTCGATCTCACCGGCCCTGAACTGCTCGCCGTCGCCGAGCGCGCCGTGCACGACGCGGATGCTCACGTGCGGCTGGCGGCGCTGGCAGTGCTGTCGCGGCTCCGCGACGCGCCCGAAGCGGCGGCGAGAATCATACTCGAATGCCTCAAATCCGATCCGGACGCGGGCGTGCGCCGCGCCCGCAGCCTCGGCGCTCGGCAATGTTCAAAGCGCCACCGCCGACGCCACGGCGGCGCTTAGGTCCGCGGCGGCCGACCCCGCCGACGAGTCGCTCGCGCGAGCGGCGCGCCGCACACTCGATCGTCTGGAAAAAGGCCGACTGGAGAAAGCCAAGCTGGAGAAACGATGATGGCAACGAAAGCGCAACGCGCCGCAGCGAATGATCCGGCCGTCCGGCTTGGCAATCCGCACGTGCGGGAGTTTGTCGCCGGCGCGCGCATCGCCCATCTGGCGACCGCCGACGGCGCCGGCGCTCCGCACAACGTACCGCTCTGCTACTGGTTCGACGGCGAGCACATCTACTTCGCGATCGACGAGAAACCCAAGCGTCAAACCGGTTTGGCGCTCAAGCGGATGCGCAATATCGCGGAAAATCCGCGCGTCGCAATCGTGATCGATCACTATGAAGAAGACTGGTCGCAACTCGCGTACGTGCTGATTCGCGGACACGCGCGCGTGGTCGAAGACGCCGAAGAATACCTGCTCGCGATACGTCATCTGCGCGACAAGTATCTGCAGTACCGCGCGATGAGTCTGACGCCGGAGAAAAATCCAATCGTGAAGGTCGAACCGGTCAGCGTGCACGCGTGGGGCGCGCGCTTTAGCAGGGGTGCCGAAGAGTGAAAAGCTTGAAATCGAAAACCACGATCGATCCCACTTTTTCAACACCCCGATAGGAGCACAATAATGGCGGCGAAGCTGTACCAGTTTCTCGGCAGCCCGTTCTGCGCCAAGGTGCGCAAGCTGCTGGCGTTCAAGGGCGTCGAGTTCGAAGTGGTCGAGGTTGACTACCTCGAGCGCAAGGAATTGCTGATCGCGTCGGGGCAGATAATGGTGCCGGCGGTCACGCTCGAGGGCGGCGAGACGATCGTCGATTCCGCGCGAATCGCGCTGCGACTCGAGGAGCTTTATCCCGAGCCGACGATTTTCCCCGCGGGATGGCGCGGGATGCATCTGGTGCTGGCCGATTATATCGACAACCAGCTCGAGGACGCGCTGTATCGGGTCGCGCTCGGCGACGAGCTCGCGCTTCACGTTGGGGAGGGTGCGGATCGCGCCGCGCTATGGCGTCTGATTCGCGAGCGCAAGTACGGCGCGGGTTTCGTCGATCGAACCATCTCGGAGCATTCGGCCAACTGGCAGCGCGCGCGCGCCGCTCTGGCGCCGTTCGAGGAGCAATTGGCGGGCACGGCGTTTCTGACCGGCAGGATCGGCCTGGCGGATTTCGCGCTCTATGGCCAGTTGTTCTACCTGGCGTTCACGGGCGATCTGAAAATTCCCGCCGACATGAAAAATCTGCGCGCGTTCTTCGGACGGGTAGATCGGATCAGCGCAGTGCTCGAGCAGCAGGGGTGATGAGTCCGCTAGGCGATTTCGGCGATTGCGGTGCTCAGGAAATGGCTGAAGAGCGCGCCGCTCGAATCCAGTGCGACATCATATAGCGACGGGGTGCGACCGGGCACGAACGCCTGATGGCCCTCGTCGGTCAGCGCGTACACTACACAAAGCATCAACGCCAGGTAGGGCCGCCGCGCCATCGGACCGCGGACCAACAGCCAAAAAAGCACTCCATATTCGGTAAAATGCGCGGCCTTGCGAATCAGCGCGTGGCATACGTCAACCGACGCGGCGGTGATTGCGGGAATCAACCATCGCAGAATCGGGTCGATGATCCGGCTGGTGTTGGCGGCGGTAAACGCCGAAGTCGAGAGAATAAAGATCAAGGCGCCCCACATAACTACCGGGACCCATTGACCCAACGCAGCCGGCTCCGAGGCGCCCTCTGATAAAGATTTCGCTGCCGGCATTTAGGTGGCCGTCGTCTTCATTAGCGATGCCTGCGGGGGGCTGCGCAGGCGGAAGTCATGCGGAAATTTCGGGCGCGCAGCTTTTTCATGAAGACGTGGAACGTGTCAGACTTATCAGTGATCGCTTTGCGTTACCAGCGGGACCGCGCGCCGCGCAATCTCATGAGGAAGGCCGCGACATGGACGATCTACTGAGCATACAACGAGCCCAACCGGCGCCGCCGTGCACGGTGGTGATATTCGGCGCGTCGGGCGATCTGGCCAAGCGCAAGCTGATCCCGTCGCTGTACAATCTCGCCGCGTGCGGCCAGGGCATGCTGCCCGCGAGAAGCGCGGTGCTGGGATTTGCGCGGCGCGAATTGTCGCTCGACCAGTTCCGCAATAGCGCGCACGATTGGACCGCCCGGTTCTCGCGCCTGAAAGTCGATGAGGCCTGCTGGGCGGCGTTCGCCGACGGCCTCGACTATCTATCCGGGCTCGACCGTCCCGACGGCTTCGTAAAACTTAAAGCGAAACTTGAAGCTATCGAAAAAGCCCGCGGTATCCCGCCCAATCGCGTTTACTACCTGGCGACCCCGCCCGAAGCGATCGGCGAGTCGGTAGAGCGGCTGGCCCAGGCCGGCCTGATCAATGGGCCGGATGCGCCGAACATCTCAAGGGTGGTCGTCGAAAAACCGATCGGCCACGACCTGGCGAGCGCACTGGAAATCAATCGCGTGCTGGTGAGGCATCTCGACGAGTCGCAGATTTTCCGGATCGATCACTACCTCGGCAAGGAGACCGTGCAGAACCTGCTGGTGCTGCGCTTCTCGAACAATATTTTCGAGCGCCTGTGGGGCAGCCGCAACGTCGATCACGTGCAAATCACCGTGGCGGAGGCGGAAGGGCTGGGTACCCGCGCGATGTATTACGATCGTGCCGGCGCACTGCGCGACATGGTGCAGAACCACATCCTGCAAACGCTGTCGCTGCTCACGATGGAAGCGCCGGTGTCGCTCGACGCGGCGGCGATCATGGACGCGAAGCTCAACGTGTTGCGCACGCTCCGTCCGATCACGGCGCAGCATGCGCGCGCGAATACGGTGCGGGCGCGGTACGGCGCGGGCCTCGACGCCGAGGGCAAGCCGGTGGCCGGTTACATGGATGAAGCGGGGGTCCCCGACAATTCGCGCGCCGAGACGTTCATCGCGCTCAAGACGTATATCGACAACTGGCGATGGTCGGGGGTGCCGTTTTTCATTCGGACCGGCAAGCGGATGAAGCGGCGAGCGAGCTCGATCTACGTCCAGTTCAAAGACGTGCCGCAGATTCTGTTCAATCGCGATTCGGCGATTCCCGCCAACGCGCTGACGATTCGGATTCAGCCCGACGAGGGTTTTTCGTTCGACGTGATGACCAAGCGGCCGGGGCTGGACCTGGTACTGCAACCGGTGCGGATGAATCTCAGTTACAAGACTGCGTTCGGCGACGGCGCCTCGCCCGACGGATACGAACGACTCCTGCTCGACGTGATGGACGGCGACCATACGCTGTTCCCCAGCGCGCAGTTCGTCGAGAAGTCGTGGGAGTTCGTGCAGGGGATATCGGATTCGTGGAGCAACGGCGCACATGTGCCGATGGCCGAGTATCCGGCGGGAAGCTGGGGACCCAAAGAGGCCGACGCGTTGATTGGCACGGCAGGGCGAGTGTGGCATGAACCTTGACCCGGGAATTTTTTCGCGCGGCAGCGGACGCCGCTCGCGCGCCGGGGCGTGCTGCTTGGCACGGATGGCCGCCCTCGGATAACATCTCTCGCGGCTCGCGGCTGCGACGGTGCAGCGCCACCAAGCAGCCTCGACGAGCCTCAACACCGCTTCGAGCACCCGCGCTTTGAGGCGCGGCAGTTCGGATGATCGCGCGCGCATTGAGAGTTCGGCGGCATAAGCGCCGCTTGACGAAACCATAATTTCACGAGGACCGGAGAGCTGCTTGGCCAACATCAACCAGGTCGTAATAATCGGCGCCAACGGCACCATGGGCGCGGGCGCGGGATGCGTATTAGCGGGGGCAGGATACAGCGTCACGCTGCTGGCGCGGACCTGCGAAAAAGCCGCCCTGGGATTCGCCGACGCGCAGAACGATGCGCGCGCCGAAGCGATCGCGGAGCGGCTCTCGGTGGGCGCGTACGACAGCGACCTTAGCCGCACGGTTGGCGAGGCGGCGATTGTGTTCGAGTCGCTGGCCGAAGATCTGCCGCTCAAGCGGCAATTTTTCGAGCTGATCGACAACAGCCGGCGTCCCGACACGATCGTGGCGTCGGGTTCCTCGGGACTGTCGGTCGCGGAAATGGCGCGCGGACGAAGCGCTTCGTTTCGCCGCAATTTCCTCGGCGTCCACTTGTTCAATCCGCCGCAGGTGATCGTCGGCACCGAAGTCATTCCCGGACCCGACACCGATCCGGCGGTGGTGAAGCGCGTCGTCGGGATGCTGACGAAACGGCTGGGCCGCAAGGTGATCGTCAGCAAAGATATGCCGGCGTTCGTCGGCAATCGGGTCGGCTTCAAGGTGCTGAACGAAACGGCACAACTGGCCGCCGAACACGGCGTCGCGTTTATAGACTATTTGATCGGACCGCATACCGGGCGCGCGATGGCGCCGCTGGCGACCATCGATCTGGTCGGATGGGACGTGCACAAGGCGATCGTCAACAACGTCCATGCCAACTGCGAGGACGAGGCGCACGAGTCCTTCGCAATGCCCGCGTATATGAATGCCGCGCTTCACAAGGGATGCTTGGGCGACAAGACGCCCGAGCGTGGCGGCTTCTACCGCCGCGCGGGCAAGCAAGTGTTCGTGCTCGATCCGAAAACCGGCGGGCACGAGAACTACCAGAAACCCGCGCCGATCGAATTCGTCGAAAAGATGAAACGGTTGCATCACGTGGGCCGCTACGGCGAGGCGTTGAAGGTCCTTGCCGAAGCCAAGGGGGCGGAGGCCGACCTATGCCGCCGCGTCGTGCTCGGCTACGTCAGCTACGCGCTGAACCGCGTGGGCGAAGTGGCCGCGAGTTCGGCCGACGTGGACACGATCATGTCGTACGGCTTCAACTGGGCGCCGCCCACCGCGATCGTCGATTTGCTCGGCGCGAAGAACACGGTGGCGATGCTGCAAAAGCTGAAACTGACGGTCCCCGCGGTCGTCGAACAAGCTGCGGCGCGCGGTGCTAGAATGTTCTCCGGCGGCATACTCGAATACGGCCGGACCTTTGTTGGATAATTCAATTCGATGACCGATAGGAGCGCGCGATGACGAAACCAGCGCCGGTGTACGTATTGGGCGGAGCGCAAACCGACTTTGCCCGCAACTGGTCGAAAGAAGGAAAACATTTCGTGGCGGCGATGCGCGAGGCAACTTTGGGCGCGCTCGAAGCTACCCGGATCGAGCCGCGCGAAGTTGAAACTGCTCACGTCGGCAACTTCGCCGCCGAGTTGTACGCCAGGCAGGGCCATGTCGGCGCATTTTTCCTCGAGATCGATCCCGCTTTCTCCGGGCTGCCGACCAGCCGTCATGAAGCGGCATGCGCGTCGGGCTCGATCGCCTTGATCGCGGCGTCGGCCGATATCGAGGCCGCGCGCTACGACCTGGCGTGCGTGGTCGGCGTCGAACAAATGAAGACGGTCGATTCCACCACCGGCGGCGACATCCTGGGCACCGCGGCGTGGTATGAGCGCGAAGCCAAGGGAATCGAATTCCCGTTTCCGAAACTGTTTGGCCGGCTCGGCGACGAGTACGACAAGCGCTACGGCCTCAAGGATGAACACCTCGCGCACATTTCGGCGGTGAATTATTCCAACGCCAAGCGCAATCCGAACGCGCAGACCCGCAACTGGTTCATGAGCGAGAGTCACGCGCAGCGCGAAAGCAAGTTCAACCAGGTTATCGGCGGCCGCATCAAAGTCAGCGATTGCTCGCAAGTGACCGACGGCTCGGTTGCGCTTTTCCTCGCGTCGGAAAAATTTGCCAGCGCGTGGGCCAAACGCAACGGCAAGCGGCTGGCCGACCTTCCCCGCATCCTCGGATGGGGCCATCACACGGCGCCGCTCGAATTCGACACCAAGGTCGCCGAGAGCAGGGACAATACCTACGTGTTGCCGCATACACGCCAGGCAATCCTCGACGCCTTCAAGCGCGCGGGCATCGCCTCCACCGCCGAGCTTTCGGGAATCGAGACCCACGACTGCTTCACCACCTCCGAGTACATGGCGATCGATCATTTTGGAATCACCAAGCCGGGCGAATCGTGGAAGGCGATCGAGGAAGGGGTGATCGAGCTCGGCGGCAAGCTGCCGATCAATCCGAGCGGCGGGCTGATCGGCGCGGGCCATCCGGTCGGCGCGACCGGCGTGCGCCAGATGCTCGATTGCTATCGGCAGATAACGGATAGCGCGGGCGACTACCAGGTCGAGGGTGCGAAGAAATTTGCGATGCTGAACCTCGGCGGCAGCGCCACCACCAGCTGCGTGTTCATCGTCGGCAAGTAAGCGCGCCGGCCAATCTGCTATCTGATTAGCGTCGAAGTCGATTCGGCGACGTCGGTCACCATCCTGCCCGTCGGTGAGAAGGTTCCGGCCGCGGTGTTGTAGAGGTCGGCCCAGTTTGACCTGCCCCCGGCGATCAGCGCGTTGCCGCTGTCGAGCACGGTTGCGGTCGCGCCGGCGTGGACGTTGTTCATCGGGCCGGTGGCGGAAAAAGTAGCGTGCGCGGGATCGAAAAGCTCGGCGCTCAGCAGAAATTCCGTTTCGCTGCCCTGACCGCCTGCGATCAGCACCCGGCCGTTGGCCAGCAATACCGCGGCTTGAAGCGTGCGCGCGGTGGTCATCGCGCCTACCGGTGAGAAGGTCGCCGTCTGAGGATTGAAAACTTCCGCGCTGTCGCTCGGCGCGCTCACGTCGCCGCCGCCCGCGATAAGCACGCTGCCGGCGAGCGTACCCGCGACGACACTCGGGGAAAGCCAGGTGGCGCTGTGAGTCTCGCGCGGCGTAATCATCCTGCCGGTCGATGTGAACTGCCCAGCGACCGGGTCATAGAGTTCAGCCGTGGCGACGTCGCCGCCGCTCTCATCGCTGGTGCCGCCTGCGATCAGCACGTTTCCCGCCAGCGGACCGCTGGCGAGCAGCGTGCCCGAATGGCGGGCGCGCGTCGCCTTCATCGCGCCGGTCGCGGTGAACTTGCCGGTGGCAGGATCGTACAGTTCCGCGCTCCTGAGAGTGGATCCGTTTGCGGCGGCGGTGCCTCCCGCGATCAGCACTTTGCCATCCGCCGGGCAGTTGCATCCGGAAATCAGCGTTGCCGTATGCGCGGCGCGCGCGGTGTTCATCTTCGACGCAGCCGCCGAAAATGTTCCACTGGCCGGGTCGTACAATTCAGCCGACGACAGCGAGTGGCCCGAGGGGCCTACGCCGCCCGCGACCAATATTTTGCCGCCGGGCAACACTGTCGCGGTGTGATCCGCGCGCGCGTCCTTCATCGGTGACGTGGCTGCGAACGCGTTGCTGGCCGGATCGAAAAGCTCCGCGCTCGAGAGTGCGAATTGCCCGTTACCCTGCCCGCCCGCCAGCAGTACGAAACCGGAATGCGACCGGTCCACATCGGGTTGTCTGGCCGAGGGATGGCCGCCGCCCGGGTTTGAGACAACCGAAGGATTGGACCCGCCGCCCGAGGCGCCGGGCAAACCGGCCGACGATCCACCCGTCGGCGAAGTCAGGGGCATCGACGCGCCGCCGACCGAGCTCATCGCAATCAGGCCCGCAGCTTGCGAGCCGGCGCCGGTGACAGGAGCCGCAGCGCCCTGATCACTCCACACGCCTGGCGGCGGGGCGCCAGGATTTTCGCGCGGTGGTAAATCCGGAACCATCACGACCAGCGTCATGTCGCTGGATTTCTTTTTCGGTGAAGCCAGCGCGGATCCGATCTGTTGCGACGCCGCACCCGCGGCCGGAGATGCGCGCCGCAGCTTGGTTGCCGCGCCGGATGTTCCCAATCTCGATGTCGAATCGTCGCCGTCGGAGTGTATCGGCGCCGACACAATGGAAGCGAAATGAGGACGAGGGGCCTGGCCGCGATCGACTGCGATCAACACGGCAATGCAACTCCCGGCGATCACTCCGCCGGCAAGCAGCGCATCGCGGATCAGCGGTCGGTCTCTCAAGCCAGCCATCGCAGCAATCCCCTCGCGTGCGATTCCCCCGATGGGTATAGCCGGATTGTAGTACGAATCCCGGCTATGCGGAAGACAGAGGCCAACCCCTGCCAGCGAGCAAGGAGGAAAATATGAGGGCGGAGCTTTCCATGCGCCCTTCGATGCTAGCAGGGTCAAGAGGCGAGTAGCAGCGCCGCCTCAATTTTGCGCGCGTTCTCCCGGCGCGGTGCGTATAGCCGGGAAGACCCTCACGACACGCGTCAAGCTGGCATACGAGGTGGAACGGCAGCGGGCGGGTTTATTTGGCGGCGCGCGCGTGATGAAATCTTTGACGGGATCGAAGGCGCGCTGCGGGGAATCATCGAGGGTGGAATCGGAGAATATTCGGCGTCATGAGCCGCTTGATTCGCGCGCGCCGGCGCAATCGGCGCCCGCGCTCATGCTCGAGCCTGCGCCGGGCCGCATCCTGGTCAAGGAAGTCAACTGGCTGGGCGACCTGGTGATGAGCACGCCCGCGCTGCGGGCAATCCGCCGCGCGTGGCCGGGCGCGCATCTCGCAGTGCTGATCAAGAAGGAACTGGCAAGCTACTTTGACGGGGCCCGATGGCTCGACGAGGTGATCCCGTACTCGGTCGGGCGCGGTCTTTCCGGGTTTTTCGATCGCCGCAGAATTGTCGGAGAAATCCGCTCGCGGCGATTCGACCTGGGGGTGTTGTTTCCGAACAGTTTCGAGTCGGCGCTGTGGATCGCGATGGCCGGAATCCGTCGCCGCGCCGGATTTGTCGCCGATGCGCGCGGCGCGATGCTGACGCTGAAAGCGGCGCCGCCGCCCGAAGCGGTTACCGGCCACCAGGCGAATTATTGGCTCGCGATGGTGCGCGCGACGGGCATTTGCGCTGCCGACGCCCGCGCCGATGATCTCGCAATCGACGTCCACGGACCGCATCGCGAGCGGATGCGCGAATGGCTCGCGACCAGTCGCAGGCGCCCCGGCCGTCCGGTTTTTGCAATCGCTCCCGCGGCGGCCTACGGGCCGGCCAAGGAATGGCCCGCGGACAGTTACGGCGCGCTGATCGATTTGATCGCGCGGCGCGAGGACGCCGAAGCCGTGCTGGTTGGCGCGTCGTCGGAGCGCGCGAAGTGCGAAGAAGTTGCGGCGGCGAGCAAATCGGGCGCGATGATCGCGGCCGGGCACACCAACGTCGGCGAGCTGATCGCATTGTTGTCGCTGTGCGACGGGTTCATCGGCAACGATTCCGGCTGCATGCATCTGGCGGGAGCGCTGGGAATTCCGACCGTCGCGATTTTCGGATCGACCAATCCCAGCCGCACCGGGCCGCAGGGGCCGAAGACGCGCGTGATTTACCGCAAGCTTGAATGCAGTCCGTGCCTGGCGCGCACCTGCCGCTTCGGGCATTACAACTGCCTGACGCAAATCGAACCGGCGGAGATCGCCGACGCAATCCTCGCGCTGCGCGCGGCGGGTTGAATACTGAAGACTGAAAACTTTCATTCACCGGAAAACCAGGGCATCAAGATGAAACTCAAGGAACTCGCATCGAAGCTGGGACTCGAAATCCGCGGTGACGGCGCCGTGGAGATTCTCGCGCCGGCGCCCATCGAGGCCGCCGGTCCCGGCATGATCGTCTTCGTCGCGAGCGCGAAGTACGCCCCCGCGCTGCAATCCAACGTATCGGCGGCGATCACGACCGCCGAGCTTGCGGCGGGCGCGAAGTGCGCGACGCTGGTCAGCGCGAATCCGTACGCCGACTTCGCCCGCGTGCTCGAGATTTTCTTTCCGCCGTACCGGCCCGCGCCGGGGATCGATCCCCGGGCTTCAGTGGCGCCCGACGCGACGATCGGTCCCGACGCGTCGATCGGCGCGTCGGTGGTAATCGGTGCGGGCGTGACGATTGGGCGCGACGCGGTGATTCATCCGAACGTTACGATCTACCCCAACGTGCGCATCGGCGATCGCTTCACCGCGCACAGCCAGGCCTCGATTCGCGAGGGCACGGTGATTGGAAATCGGGTGACGATTTTGAACGGCGCGGTAATCGGCGCCGATGGTTTCGGGTTCGTCGAGGAAAAGGGCGATTTGATCAAGATTCCGCAAGTCGGCAGCGTAATGATCGAGGATGATGTTGAGATCGGCGCGAATTCCACGGTCGATCGCGCGATGATGGGAGCGACGGTGCTGCATCGCGGCGTGAAGCTCGACGACCAGGTGCATATCGGGCACAACTGCGAAATCGGCGAGTACTCGCGATTCTCGGGCCACGTGGGAATCTCGGGCTCGACGCGAATCGGCAAATGGTGCCTGTTCGGCGGACAAGCGGGATGCACCGACCACGTGACGATCGGCGATCGCGTCATGGTCATGGCGAAAGCCGGCATCCACCACGACCTGCAAGACGACGCGGTCGTCGGGGGCATCCCCGCGGTGGACGTGCGCAAGTTCCGCCGCTACGCCACCGTGCTGACGCGGCTGCCCGAAATAATTCGGCGAATGCGCGCGCTGGAGCATCGCGTCGGCATCGGCGGCAACGAGGCGTAACCATTGTCGGCGGCGCTCGAGCGGTGGCATCGGTACGCCGGACTCATCTATCTTCATCTGATTGTGGACGGACTCGCCGACGACGGCCACTTGTCGAGATCGGCGGCCGGGTAAGTGTCTGAGAGACAGGAGGTTTGCGGGTGCTCGCGTATTTCCTGATTGCGATTGGCAGTGCGCTCGGCGGGATGGGGCGGTATTTTTTTTCGGGCGTGGTTACCACGCTCACCGGCGGCACGTTTCCGTACGGCACGATGTTGGTAAATGTCACGGGGTGCCTGGTGCTCGGATTTTTCGCGACGCTGAGCGGCCCCGACGGGCGCCTGCTCATCGGCACGCCGGCGCGGCAGTTCGTGATGGTGGGAATCTGCGGCGGCTACACGACGTTCTCGACTTTCTCGCTCGAAACGTTTTACTTGATGCGCGCGGGCGAGTGGATGCCGGCGGCATTGAACGCCGCCGGTTCGGTTCTGCTGTGCGTGCTGTCGGTATGGCTGGGCTTCATAGCGGCCACGGCGCTTAACCGGGGGGTGTAACGATGCAAATCCCACGCGATGCGGTGTTGCTTCGAATTTTTATCGGCGAGAGCGAACGCTCGGGCGGCAAGCCGCTGTACGAAGCGATCGTGCTCAAGGCGCGCGAACTTCAGCTCGGCGGCGCGACCGTGCTGCGCGGCCCGATGGGCTTTGGCAAATCCAGCCATCTGCATTCGGCGAAAATTCTGCGGCTGTCGGAAGACCTGCCGATGGTCATCGAGATCGTCGATAGCCAGGCGAAAATCGACGCGTTCATGCCGGTGCTCGACGAGATGATGGGCTCGGGACTGATCACAGTCGAGAAGGTGCAGGTACTACAATATGGCGACACGAAATCGAAAAGTTGAGCTGAGTTTTTCAACCTTCGGCCAGGAGAGAAGGATGCACTCGAACGGCCGGGGTCAACGATAGTGTGCGGCCGCGGCGTTGGCGGCGGTGGAGAGCTTGACTCGCGGCGGTGAGATACCCGCAAATGATGGAGTAATATGCTGTCGGCAGACGCGCGAACGCTCATTATATCTCATCGGGGAATGAGACGATGAAGAGTCGGGGGAAGAGACGATGAACAGTATCGAAGAACACTATCGCGCGGCGACCGAAAAATCCGCGCAACTCACCAAGCGCGCCGAGCGCGTGATGCCCGGCGGGGACACCCGCACCACCACCTACTATCGGCCCTACCCGCTTACGCTCAAGCGCGGCGAAGGTCCTTTCGTTTGGGACGTTGACGGCAACAAGTACATCGACCTGATTGGCAACTACACCAGCCTGGTTCATGGCAACGCTTATCCGCCAATCGTCGAGACGGTGAGCAAGGCGGTTCGCGACGGCAGTTCGTGGCCGGCGCGATCGGAGGCGCAGATCGAGCTGGCGACTCTGCTGTGCGAGCGGGTCGAATCTGTGGATCGCGTGCGATTTTGCAATTCAGGGACGGAGGCCGGGATGCTCGCGGCACACGTCGCGCGGCGGCTTACCGGCCGCAAGCTCATCCTGATGGCGCGCTACGGCTATCATGGATCGTACGACGATTTGGAAGTCGGGCTGATCGGCCAGGACGGCGAGCGCACCATGCTCGCCGACTTCGGCGAGGCGACTGTGTTCGAGGCGCTGCTGTCTGAGCGCGGTTCGGAGATTGCAGCGGTGTTTCTCGAGCCGATCCTCGGCTCGGCGGGCGTGGTGGAGCCGCCGGCCGAATTTCTCGGGCGGGTTGCCGAAGCGGCGCATAGCGCGGGTGCGATGTTCGTCCTCGATGAGGTGATCACGCTGAGGCTGGCCGAGGGCGGCGGGCAGCAGATTTTCAACGTCAAGCCGGACCTGACGATGTTCGGAAAGATCATCGGCGGCGGATTCCCGGTCGGAGCGATCGGCGGCAGCGAGGAAGTGATGTCGGCGTTCGACCCGCGCAATCGCGGCAGGATTTTTCATTCAGGCACTTTCAACGGCAATCCGGTCACCTGCGCGGCCGGCGTGGTGTCGGTGCGCGAACTCACGCAGGCGCGAATCGACAAAATGGCCAAGCAGGCCGAGCGGCTGGCCGCCGAGCTGGCGCGCGCGGCGCGCCAAGTGGGGCTGCTGTTTTCCGTGCGGCACTATGGATCGCTGATGAACGTGTTCCTGCTCAACGAGCCGCCGCCCGCGACGATCGCACGCGAGGACGCCCGCGCGATCGCCAACTTCCATCTGGCGGCGCTCAATCAGGGTTTGTTTTTCGCGCCCAGCGGGATGATCGCGCTGTCAACCGTAATCACGGACGAAGTCCTGAGCGAGATTTGCGCGCGCGCGGCGAAGGCGATGGCCGACGTCGCGCAGGCCGGCGAGTAGCGGCAAGCATCGGCGGTCGCAGTGCAGGAGGCGCCGCGCGGCAAGTCCGCGTGCGCCTCCGCATCTTTCACTTTTTCACTTTTTCACTTCTTCACTGCCGGGAAATGCTGTTCCCAGTTCACGCCGCCTTCAGTTCCGACGTGCACTGAGGGCATCGCGTGGCGCCCAGCGCAATCGCGCTCAGGCAGTATGGACACTGCTTGGTGGTGGGTGGCGCGGGCTTTTCGCCGACGAGGTGATTCACCCATTTGACGAGTAGAAAGACCGCGAACGCGATTATCACGAAGTCGATGATCGTATTGATGAACAATCCGAGGTTCAGCGTCGGTGCGCCCGCAGCCTTGGCTGCCGCGATGGTCGGGTAATGCTTCGACGAAAGATTGATGAACAGGTTTGCGAAATCGACTGCGCCGAGCGCCAGCCCGATCGGCGGCATCAGAATGTCGTTGGTAAACGAGGTGACGATTTTCCCGAACGCGGCGCCGACTACGAAGCCGACCGCGAGATCGATCACGTTGCCCTTGATTGCGAACTGCTTGAACTCCGAGAGTATCGACACGATGCGTCCTCCCTCAGCCGCTCAGATTGGTGAGCAGCCTCGCTTACAAAAGCATCGCGGCGCGCCGATGTAAAATGGCTCAAGCTCGGGTCCGGCTCATTTCCCAGTGCCCTGCAACTGGATCACCTGGTTCGCATTTCCCGCGTCGTCAAAGATGGTTACCGTCGAGGACACCGCACCCTGCGATGCCGGAGCGAATTCCACGTTGAGCATGCACTTTTCCTTCGGCCGCAGTTGCGGGGGGCAGTTGGTGACACTCGCCGGAAACCCAAATACCTGCGGGCTGGTCGCCGGGACCGTCATCATCGGCTTCCCGAAGGCGATCGGCGATCCCTTCTTGGCCGGATTGCTGAGCGTCAGTGTTACGCTTGTGACCTTCCCCACTTTCACTTTGCCGAAATTCCCCGCCGACGGTTTGACCTTCAGCCACTTGGGAACCCCGGTTGGCGTCGAGGTGGGTGTCGGTGTAGCCGTTGCTTTCCGGGTGGCAGTCGCAGTGGCGGTCGCCGTCCGAGTGGGGGTCGCAGTCGGGGAGGCCGACGACTTGGGTGTGGCAGTCGGAGTGGGCGTCGGTGCGGCCGTGCGCGATGCCATCACAAGGTTGAGGACATTGACGGTCCCGATCCCGGTGGCAAAATTCCATCCGGCTTTCGCCGGATACGCGGGATAAAACCCCGAGGTCGAGGTGGACAGCACGCCATTGGCGCCCGATGGCGTGTAACAGTTCTGTGTGCCGGTGCAGTTCACGTCCATATCGCCCTGGGTCACGGCGTAGAAGATGCACGAGCTGGCGACACCGTTGCCAAGCGTGGAGTCGCACGAAGCGCTGCCGGTCGTGCCGTACTCGGCATTGGCCAGCGCGTAGTAGCTGGGATTGGGATTACCTTGACGGCTCCCGGTCTTTTGGTTTATCAGCGCCTGAACCCCCGCCATGATCGGCGAGGAAACCGAGGTTCCGCCGAATCCCCCCCAGGTATCGGGCGCACCCGAGCAGGAATATCCGTAATCCATCACGTCTGAATAGCAAACCACATAGTAGTGGCCCCAGACTCCGTTGGCGGCGAACAACGAGAGGTCGGGGATATCGCGCACGCCGTCGCTCGGGTTGCCGAGCACCGATTGCCAGCCAGGCTTGGGATATCCGGCGCAGCTACCGCCGACGACGCCATTGCTCGACGGCTTTCCAGTGGCACAGCCGCTGGGGCCGCCGCTGCCCGCGACGGTGTTCAGGAAATCCGCTTCGCCCCGCGAGCTGTTGCACAAGCCGCTCGAGCCGTACGCGGCGCTATAACCGAGGTAGCCGGAGATCAGTGTGCTGGCGCACGAATCGTCCCAGGGAATTTCCGGAATGTAGGAGAGCGCCGAGCCATAAGCCGTCCCGTTCGCGGAGCTCCAGTAAGTGCTGTTCGTGCCCGCGTAACCATCGCCGAAATCGGTGCCGCCCACCGACACATTATACGGCGTCGAGGTTAATCCGCTGACTCCTATGCCGTGGGTCGCATGGTTCGAGCCGACATCGCAACTGGCCGCGCCCTCGTCGCCAGACGACACGAACACCGATACGCCCGCTCCAACCGCCTGCTGATACAACGAATTGATGGACGCGTTTTGCGCCGCGCCGCTCTCCGCTTCGCACTCGCCATAGCTGATGCTCACGATCGCCGGTGGCGTTCCCGAGGCGTTGAGCAGGTTCTGCAGCGCGATGAAGCCGCCGAACGTGGTGGCGGTGTTGGCGCACGAGGCCAGCTCGATCGTGGCGCTGGGCGCCGCGGCGCTCGCCCATTCCACGTCGATGGCCGCCTCGGCGTCGTCGCCATTGACGCCTGGGTCGGTACAGTCGCTGGGATTAACCTGGCTCAGCGAGCCCTCCGGGTAGGCGCTTGCAAGGCCGAATGTTGTACGGAAGGTCGTCCAGTCGCTGGTGCGGTAAAGGTCGCTGTCCTCGATCACCACAATCGTCTGCCCCTGGCCCGAATAACCCGCCGCAAACAGCGGGTTGAAGTCGTAGATGGTGGCTAGGTCCGCAGGTGCGACCAGTTGCGTGTCGCTACCGACGGTGTACGCGGGACGCGGCTGATTCATCGCGCGCGGTCTGAAGTCGTTGAGTGACACGACGCCAACCACCGCCGGCGCCAGCGCCGCGGGAATCCGCGGGTCGCTCATGTTGGCGATATGCGCCACTGCGCTTACCTCGAGATTGTGAATTTCGGTATGGAAGGCCTCCCGCACCTCGCCGGCCGTCCCGGAAAAATCGACCACGATGCGATTGGGATACACCGCATTGACGGTGAGGCCGTGTGATTGAAGCCAGCCCGTGATCTTCGCGAGGTCCTGGCCGGCCAGTCCGTAGCGGTCTCCGAACTCCTGCGCGGTCAACCAGTGATGGTAGTTCGGCGACTTGGGGTCCTCGAGTTCATCGAGGTATTTTTCGAGTGCCTGCTCCTGCTCGGGCGCGCGTCGCAACTGGAGCATCAGGTGCTCCATCGCAACGTCGTCCGCAACCGCGCCGCGATCATTGGCCGCCGTCGCTTCCGGGCGCGTATTGCCCGCGAGCGCGATCAGCGCATTCTCGTCGATCGCGGCGGTAATCATCGGCGCCGTTCGCGAGCCGGCACTAATAGCGGTCCAGCCGCACGTCAGAAGTATCAGGGCGGAGATGGCGCTGAGACTCGCGCCTTTGAAATGCTCTCTCATTGAGTTGCCCCCCCAGGACAGCAAGATCGAGCTATAAAGTTGCTACTCGGCGGTCTTCATGTGCATTCCTCCTGCAAAGCACCATCCATGCCGTCAAATTTGTCTTCTGATCGCTACGGCATGCGCCGCAATCCGTCTTAAGATGACTGCGGAGTGTCCGATTATGACTCTAACAGGGAATCCGCAAGGCTCAGGCGCGGCAGGTGCCCTTGAGCAGGACAAGTCGCCTGAGGGGATATCGACGTTCTGAATCGAATTATAGCGTCGTTACGACAGACGACGATGCAATTTGGGTCATGCCTGCGTTCGTTGCTGCCATTACCGTTCCCAGCATGATGACTGCGCAAAGCATCGCGGCAAAGATGAAGCCGACGGTTTTCATGTGTATTCCTCTAACAAGGAATACGCACCGCGTGACCGTCGGTTACGCGAACAAAAGCCCTTATCCGCTTGACGATTATGCGGCGGGATCGAGGATATCGGGCCTGCCCAGCAGATCTTTCGCGCCGGCCTGGCTGGCGATGCCGCTGGGCGTGCCATGGCGGACGTCGGTGGCGAGGCCGAGCTTCTCGAGCGCCAGGATGACCATGTAACCGGCGTCGGGCTGGCGCCAGTTCCATCCCAGACGGGCAGAACCGGGGCGCGCGTGATGGTTGCGATGCCAGTTCTCGCCCTGCAACAGATGCATCAGCGCCAGCCATTTTACGTTGCGGCTGGAATCCTGGCCCACCGTGATGCCCGGTTCGGTGTGGCAAACGCTGTTGACGAAGCATTGCGCGTGCAGTGCGAAGCACAAGCGAATCGCTCCCAGCCAGAAAAATGCGGCCGGACTGAAATACAAACCGCCGAGGTATGACAGCGCGAGGATCGGCGTCTGGAACCATCGCCAGGCCCGATACGAAACTCCGCTGAGATCGGGGCAGTAACGATCGACGGACGGCTCGTCAGCCTGCCAAAGCCAGCGTAGATGCGCCCACCAGAAACCACCCCAAATCGGGCTCGAGATGTCTTCCGGGGTGTCAGCCTTGGCGTGATGCAGGCGATGGCCCGCAGCCCAGGTGGTCGGCGCACCGGAACCGTTGAACATCGCGAAGAAAATCAACACTCCGCGCACCCACGGATTGAGCGTGAGCGAGCGATGCGCGATCGCGCGATGGTACCCGACCGTGGTGCCCAATCCGCCGATGAATACCAGCGCTATCGCGCCGAGCAACACCCGCCATCCGGGAATCGGATAAAGCACGAGTCCGATCGCGGCGGTAATATGGATGAGGCAAATCCACAACAGGATCGAAAGGTCGCGCCCCGAGGAGGCGTGCCACCACGGCATCTCCCACGGCGCGATCTTTGTGGTTTTTTCGGCTTCTGTCGTGCTCGTCGTCGTGAAAGCTGCTGCCATTCGTCTCCCCACCTGTCGTACTTGCCCACACCACCGCACACGCCTGTTTGGCTGCACGGATGATGATGCTTCGGGCGTCGGGCGCGCGTGCATGCGCGTTCCTGGATGCCGCCAGCATCAACACATTTTCACTTTTTCAGTTTTCACCGCAACGCCCTGCGATTGTAAGGCGCAGAGCGGAATGTGCTAGCCGTTGCGGAGTACCACACTACAGGATACTGACGTTGTCTGCTACGTCCGATTGCATGAACACGCGAAGGTTACCGCCACGGAATCATCGCGAGGCCGACTAGTCCGCCGCCAAGCACCAGCCATGCGGAATTCAGACGATAACGAATCAGGATGAACGCGCTCGATACCGCGAGGATCATCGTGGTGAGGTCAACGATCGCGGCCCGGGCAAGAAACAACGTCACCGCCGCCATCAACGCCCACGCGCCGACATTGACCCCGTCGAGAAACGCGCCGGCCAGCGCAGAGCGGCGCAGGCGAGGGATCAGCGGCCCGCTGATCGAAACGAAGAAAAACGACGGGATAAAAATGCCCAGCGTCGCGACCACGGCGCCGCGAAATCCACCAAGCAGGTAGCCGATGAAGGTCGCGGTCGTGAACACCGGCCCTGGCGTCACCTGGCCCACCGCGACCGCGTCGAGCAACTGCGCCTCGGTGAGCCATCGCAGTCGATCGACCAGGTCGGTGCGGATGAACGCCAGCAGTACGTAGCCGCTGCCGAACAGCACCGCGCCGACCTTCAGGAAGAACAGAAACAGGGTGATGAGACTGAACGGCACGCCGGCCACGGTCGCGGCGAGCGCGGCGCCTTTCACGGCGGACGCACGCGTGGCAACGGCCGGGATTGCGGCAATCGCCGCGCGCGCACTGCTTCGATCCTCGAAGGCGCGAATCGCCAGCATAACGATTCCGCCGCCGAGCAGGACGATCATGTCGTTAACCTCGAGGATCGACGCGGCCAGCCCGACGATCGCGATCGCAGTCAGGATGCGCGACTTGATCGCGCTGCGGCCGAGTCCCCACAGCGCCTGCAACACGACCGCGATGATCACGGGCTTGACGCCGTAGAGGAGACCGGCCGCCTGGGGCATCGCGCCGAATCGCACGTACGCCCATGCGATAATCAACACGATCGCGGCGGCTGGAAAAATAAAGCACGCGCCGGCGACGACCAGGCCGGCCAATCCTGCCCGCTCTTGACCGATGTGAATCGCCATCTCGGTCGAGTTGGGGCCGGGAATCAGGTTGCAGACGCCGAGCATGTCGAGAAAGCGCTCGTGCGTCATCCATCGCCGGCGACGAACGACCTCGTCCTCCATCATCGCGATGTGCGCGGCCGGACCGCCCATCGCGATCGTGCCGAGTCGAAGAAACAGCGCGGCGAGATCCCGCAGCGCATCGCGGCGCATTGGGGGATTGCCGGCGGTTGGCGGCTCGCTGATTTGGGGAATCGATTCGTCCATGAAACTGCGGACTAGCTGATCACGAATCGCGGGCGTATTCCAAGCAGGCGTGCTTTGTCATTGGCGAAAGCCTGCGGTATGAATCGAGCCACTATGCCATCACCAGTGAAGCAGCGAGTTGTGCGCGCGTCGAACCTGAATTTCACGGTGCTCGAGATGGGCGACCCGGAAGGTCCGCTGGTGCTGTGCCTGCACGGCTTCCCGGACACTGCTCATTCGTTCCGCCATCAGATGCCCGCGCTGGCCTCGGCGGGATTCCACTGCGTCGCGCCGTTCATGCGCGGCTACTCGCCGACCGAGCCCGCGCCCGACGGCCGCTACGATTCAGCGGCGCTGTCGGAGGACGCGCTCGCGCTGATCGCGGCGCTCGGCTACAAGGACGCGATCGTGTTCGGCCACGATTGGGGCGCGGTCGCGGCATACGGCGCCGCCGCTGCATCGCCGGATCGCGTAAGCCGGCTCGTCACGTCGGCAGTCCCCTATGGCTCGAAATTTTTCGAGGCGCTGGTGACCAGCTATGCGCAGCAGCGCCGCTCCTGGTACATGTTCTTTTTCCAGACTGCGATTGCCGGGGCCGCGGTGAGTTTCAACGACTTCGCGTTCCTGGAAAAGTGTTGGGCCGACTGGTCGCCGGGCTGGAAATGGGCGGCCGCGGACATGGAAGCGCTCAAGCGATGCTTCCGCGCCAAGGGCACGCTCGAGGCGGCCCTCGGCTACTATCGCGCCACGCTCGGGCCGGTGCTCAGCATGCCGGTCGATCTTAAAGCTCTGGCGCCTGCGATGAACATACCGATCAACGTGCCCGCGATGATGATTCACGGGCGCGACGACGGATGCATCGGCGCGGAAACGCTCGACGGGATGGAGAAGCTGTTCCCGAAGGGATTGAAGATCGAGGTCGTGCCGGGCGCCGGGCATTTCGTGCATCAGGAGCGCCCCGATCACGTCAACGAACTGGTGCTGAAGTTCCTGAAATCAGCATTCTAAGGTCGCTAGAAAGAACCTCGCTCAGCCATCGAATCCTAGCGTGTCCGCGATCTGCGTATATCGTTCGGCCCAGTCGCGCAGGGTTCCCATCTTGCCCGCGGCTTCGACCTCGTGGCGTTGGATATATTCCCAGATGATCAGTCGGTCGAGCAGCATGTAAAGGGGAAAGCGTTCGCGGAAACCGGGTCGCGGCGCGCGGAGCCGCAGGTAAGTGGCCAGAAACTCGCGCGCCACCTCCAGATCCTGATCGAAATATTCGGCCGTTATCCGCGACAGATCGGTCTCGCCGTCGCCGAAATAGCATCCCATGAAGTCGAAGGCTCCGCTGACCTGCCATCCATCGGGTGTCCGACTCAGTACTACATTGCCTTCCTTGTAGTCCTCCATCGTGAAGCACGGTGTAAAAGGTGCTGCTAACGCGGCGTTCGCGCGTTCGATCAATTCTTCGGCCCACTCGGCATCAGCCGTTGTCGTGCGATCGCTTGCGGTATGCGCTCGTTCGAGGATGCGGCGGATGCGCGCGGTGACGAGCTCGCGATGCGACGGCGGCCGAATCACTTCACCGTAGCCGTGATTGAAGGGCCAATCGGCGTGATCCTTTACCGGCACCGGTCTGACGATATCCCGGTCCGGATCGTAGCGCGCGCAGTAAGGCATTGTGACCTGCTGCATCGCGACTAGGTTGTATGCCATCGCCCGCGCAATCGCGCGCAGCTCGGCTCCCGTCAGCTCGCGTCGCAGCTTGCGATCCGTGACCTGCAGCCCCGGCATCCGGGGCATGATCACGTAGCTCCAGGGAAAAAAGTCACAGGAATCATCAATCTGATATGGCCATGGCACGGGCACGCTCGTCCGCTCGTGGAGCAGGCGAGTGAAGAAGCGCTCGGTCGGAAACTGAGCAGGTCCATGCGGCGCTCCGCGGAACACGAACTCGCCGGCGCTCGAGGTGACAAACAGGTTTTGCCCGAAGAGGCCCAATGGCACCGGCTCGACCGCGAGCAAATCGCCCAAGTCGAACCGAGCGAACGCGCGGCTCAGCTGGTCATGACTAATCGGCCCGAGCCGTTTCGAAGTTTCGTAAATTCGCTGAGGCATCGTCGGGCGCTGCTGGATTTCAATCTTGCGCGATCGACGACGACTAGTCGAGTTCTACGCTCCGTCAACTTGGTGAATCGTGAGAACGAGAAAAGCCGACATCATCGGATGATGGCGAACCTGCCCCGATCGGGAACCTTGCGGGGCCTTCTCTGACCCGACAAGGTGAGGCCACCGGACCAAGACATCGCGCGCCCTACTTTCCCCCGTTACCTGTTCTAACAGGGACGAAGTCCCGCATCCTCCCTTGTCACTTATCACTTGTCACTTTTCACCGCGTGCAGGGGTCACCCCTGGCCGTGGCGACGGCAGCGCAGTATTAAGCCGGTGGCAGGGGCCGCGCGCGACAACGGAG
>NZ_DATCTO010000093.1 GCF_036567905.1 Candidatus Binatus sp. | reverse complement strand
GTGACGACGGCCGCGGTTACGGCCGTCGTCGCTTCTTTGCTTTCTTATGCGCGAGCTTTGCGCAGTTTGCGCGCCGAGTGCTTGGCCATCCGCACGCGCTCGGGACGGCGCTTGACGCGCGCCGGTTTGGCCGCGACTTTGGCGGGCTTTTGAATTGCGACCGCGGGCACGGCCGGGGGCGCGACGGCAGCAGCCGCAGGCTCCGTCGCAGCCTCGGCGGCAGGGCGCTCGGTCTCGAGGGCCAGCGCGGCGCGCCGGCGCGCGATCGCGTCCAGCCGTTTGTCCTTCCACTTGCGCAGACCCATCCGCATGTACTCGGGATTGATGTCGAGCATGTCGCAGACGTTGTCGAACGAAAAGACCCAGCGCTTGTCCTCGTGCGCGATCCATTCGTCAGCGTCGCGGAACAATCGCTGGCCTTTGCTGGTGGACGCATCGATGCATTTCATGAAGCATTCGATCGCGTCCTCGAGCACGCTCAGGATGAGCCGCTTTTCGCCCTCGAGCAGATGCTTCTTGCGCATCGCTTCGAAGTATTGAACGGGCAAAAGAGTGTCGGGCTCGAACAGCCCCGGCAATCTTTCGTCCAGTGTTTCCTTTTCCTGCATCTTCTCTCCGTTATCCGTCTTCAATGTCATGCGTGCATCCACCGCCCCACCCTCCTCGTAGTTATGACGCAGCCACGCCTACGCCTATTCAGAGTCGTCTTCGTTCTGTTCCTTGTATATTTCGTGCCATGCCATCTGGATGGCTTCCAACTTTGCCTCGGTAGAGCCCTCGCGACTGTCGTCGAATTCGTCGAGATCGATGACCCATTGACGCAGATCAGTGAAGCGCGCGGCGAGCGGGTCCAGTCCCGGATGATTCTCCGCAAGCACTTCGGCAATTTCCTCGGCCTGATCCCACTTGAACCCCATTTTCAATACGTCCCTCGCCCGGCTTTCGTTGCAAGTTAGCTTGCTAAGAAAGTTCCTCCACTGATTTCTTCTCGAGCGCCAGCTTGATAGCGACGTCCATGATCCGCTTCGCGAACGGAGTGGTAACTTCGTTCAGCTCCTCGACCAGCTTTGCGATTAGCTCGCGATCGGTTCCGCTTCGGGCCGCCTCCAGCCGCTCCACCACCTCGTCCATGCGCGCATGCTCGCCGATCTCAGCCAAGGCCCCGAATTCGCCGAGCTGCTTTCGAAGTGCGCCCAGGATTTGCTCGGCGTCGTTGCGGTACGAAATCAGCAGGCGCTCTTCGAGATCCTGCTCCCCGAGATCGATGGCCTCTTCGAGCATTCGCTCGATTTCATCGTCCGTCAGTCCATAGCTTGGCTTGACGTCGACCGAATGCTCGCGGCCCGTGCGCTCATCGCGCGCATTGACATTTAGTATCCCGTTTGCATCGATGAGGAAAGTGACCTCGATGCGCGGGACGCCCGCCGGCTGGGGCTGAATCGGCCCCAGCTTGAAGCGCGCTAAGCTACGGCAATCTTTAGCAAGCTCACGCTCTCCTTGCAAAACATGGATATCAACATGCGTTTGATTATCCACAGCCGTGGTGAAACCTTCGGCTACGCTGGTCGGGATGGTGGTATTACGATGTATCAGACGTTCCATCACGCCGCCCATCGTTTCGATACCTAGCGACAGGGCAACCACGTCGAGCAGGAGCATGTCGCCCTGCGTGCCCATTAGCACAGAAGCCTGAACCGCGGCCCCCAAAGCCACGACCTGGTCGGGATCAATCGAGCACAGGGGTTCCTTGTGGAACATCGCGGCAACGCGCTGGCGGACCAGCGGCATCCGCGTCAAGCCACCGACCAGAACGACGGCGTCGATGCCGGCGGGCGTGAGTTTGGCGTCGGCAACGGCCAACTCGCATCGCTTGAGCGCGCGCGCGAGGAAAGGCTCGGCCATGTGCTCGAGCGCGTCACGGGTCAAGTGCTTGCGAATCGAGTGGCCGGGGAGTTCGACGGCCACTGGCGTCTCGGCAACATCGGTGAGGCGTTTCTTGGCGTTCTCGGCGGCCATGCGAGCGCTGTTCCAGACGTGGCGATCGAGCTTGAGAGCGTCGGGAACTTCAGCGAGCAGCCAATCGACGATCGCTCGGTCGATGTCGTCGCCACCGAGATGGGTATCGCCGTTGGTTGCCAGCACCTCGAAGATCCCCTGCTTGACGCTGAGAATCGAGATGTCGAAGGTGCCGCCGCCGAAATCGAAGACGGCGACGTTGCCGGTTGCCCGCTGGTTCAAGCCGTAGGCGAGTGACGCGGCGGTCGGCTCGTTCACCAGGCGCACGACGTCGAGACCGGCCAGACGGCCGGCATCCTTGGTGGCCTGGCGCTGGCCGTCGTTGAAGTATGCGGGAACGGTGATGACGACGCGCTCGACTTTTTCATCTTTGCCGGCCGCGCGCAGAGCGCGTTCGGCGCCGTCCTTGAGGGCGCGCAGAATCTCGGCGGAAATTTGCGAGGGAGTGAAGACGCGCTTGCCGATTTGAAAGCGCACCACCGGGCCGCTTAGATCGGCAAACGTGTAGCGCGCGCGATCTTCGGGCGCGATCTCGTCGCCGCCCAATCCCATGTAGCGCTTGACGGATCGAATGACGGCGCCGTATTCGCCGCCGGCAAAACCGACCGCGCTCACGTGGCCGTCGCGTTCGACGGTCAGATGCGGCTCCATCTCGATGGCGCGTTCGCCGACGGTGATGGCGCTGTCGGGCGCAATCGCGACCACGCTCGGCAGCAGCGCATTGTGGCTCCCGCCCACCGCGATTACGCGCGGCGCGCCGTCTTCCATGGCGGCAATCAGGCTGTTGGTGGTGCCGAGGTCTATGCCAAAAATTCGGGACATCTTTACTTTATCAGGTTGCGTTGTCAGGCGGCCTTTGAGTTCTCGAGCGCGCGATCGACGTCGCGAATCAGAGTACGCAGGTAGGCGATGCTCGAAAGAATCGCCTTCAACTCCAATGTAAGCATGCTTTCATCCGGGCGCTGATCCCATTTCACGAAATTTCGCTCGAGTTCCGCCAGCCTGGCATCCATCGTGATTTGAAGCTGGCCGCGCCGCTGGGCGACCTGGGCTGCGAATCCGCGCGCCGCGTCCGAGTCAGCGGGCGCATCGTGCATCTCGGCGAGTTGCTCCTGCACCTCGAAGACCAGCTCGGCGAGATCGGAGGGAACGCGTTTGTTGTTCTCGGCGAGCTTTTCGCCGTTTAGTTCGAGCCAGTAAAGGCCGCGGGCGACCGGATCGCGCAGCGTGCGGTAGCTGCGGGTCAGCGTCGCGGTGGCGCGCAGACTCGCGTCGCGCACCCGGGCGGCGCTGGATGCGAACCTGTCGGGATGAATCTTGCGGCTCAACTCGTGGTAGCGGCGCTCGAGCGCGCCGGGATCGATCGTCAGCTTGCGGGGCATCCCCAGCGCGGCGAAACAATCGAGTGGCGCCGCAAGCGGCGACCCGCAATCAGCGCAAGTCAGCAGCGGCTCCTGCCGCCGTCCACATGAAGGGCATTCGATCATCTTGAGACAGCAGTCCCCACGTCCACTCGTTCATACGACGAACGATTCTCCACATCCGCAACTGCGCTTGGCGTTTGGATTGACGACCTTGAACCCCGACGACATCAGTTCTTCGCCGTAGTCGAGCTCGGAGCCGTTGAGATAGAGAAAACTTTTCTTGTCCACGATCAGACGCGCGCCGTCGCGCTCGAAAACCTTGTCGCGCTCTTTGGCGGCGTCGATTTCCATCCGGTATTGCAAGCCCGAGCATCCGCCGCCAACGACCTTCACCCGCAGGCCGGCGCCCTCGCCCTTGTCGGCGACGAGTTGCCTGATTTTCTGGGCGGCGCCCTCGGAAAGAGAAATCACCACGAAAGACTACGCCTCCTTCGACTGGAGCGCCGGCTCGTCGGAGGCGGCGTGGTCGCCCTTGCGCTTGCGCCAATCGGTGATCGCGGCCTTGATCGCGTCCTCGGCGAGCACGGAGCAGTGAATCTTGACCGGCGGCAGGTTGAGCTCCTTGACGATGACGGTGTTCTTAATCGTCATCGCCTCGTCGATATGCTTGCCCTTGACCAGTTCGGTGACGTAGCTCGAACTTGCGATCGCGCTGCCGCATCCGAAGGTCTTGAAGCGCGCATCCTCGATCACGCCGAGGTCGCTGATCTTCAACTGCAGCTTCATCACGTCGCCGCATTCCGGCGCGCCGACGACGCCGGTGCCGACGTTGGGCTCGTCCTTGGCGAAGCTGCCGACGTTGCGTGGATTGTTGTAGTGCTCGATAACCTTATCCGAATAAGCCATGATTTTTTCCCTGAAGCGCCGCGTCCATATGACGTTGGGTTATGACTTCCAATTGACCGACTTGAGATCGACCCCTTCTTTCGCCATCTCGTACAGCGGCGACATTTCGCGCAGCCGCTTCACTTCCTTGCTGACCCTGTCCGTCACGTAATCGACTTCTTCCAGCGTGTTGAAGCGGCCCAGCCCGAAACGAATCGAGCTGTGCGCCAGCTCGTCGTCGATGCCGAGCGCGCGGATCACGTACGACGGCTCCAGCGTCGCCGAGGTGCAGGCGGAGCCCGAGCTGACCGCGATATCGTTGATGCCCATCAGCAGCGACTCGCCTTCGACGTAGGCGAAGCTCACGTTCAGATTGCCGGGGAGACGCTCGGTCGGATGACCGTTGACGTAAATCTCGTCGAGGCGCTCGAACAATCCCGCCTGCAGCTGGCTGCGCAACTGAATCAGGCGCCGCGCTTCCTCGGGCATCTCCATCCCCGCGATTTCGCACGCCGCGCCCAGGCCGACGATTCCCGGCACATTGAGCGTCCCCGAGCGCATCCCGCGCTCATGGCCGCCGCCGTCCATCTGCGGACTCAGCCGCACGCGCGGTCCCTTCGAGCGAACGTAGATCGCGCCGATTCCCTTGGGCCCGTAAATCTTGTGCGCGGTTATCGACGCGAGATCGACGCCCGCCTTTTCGAAATCGACCGGCACCTTGCCAATCGCCTGGACCGCGTCGCAATGGAAGATGACGCCCTTTTCCTTGGCGATCCTGCCGATCTCCGCGATCGGATGAATCGTGCCGATCTCGTTGTTGGCCCACATGATCGTGATCAGCACGGTCTTGTCGGTGATCGCGCGGCGCACCGCGTCGGGATCGACCATCCCGTACTTGTCAACCGGCAGGTACGTGACCGTGGCCTTGCCCGCCCGCTCCAGCGCGCGGCAACTGTCGAGCACGGCCTTGTGCTCGGTGACGCAGCTGATGACGTGGCTGCCCTTGTCTTTGTAAAACTCGACGACGCCCTTGATCGCCAGGTTGTCGGATTCGGTGGCGCCGCTGGTGAAAATGATTTCCTTGCTCTTGGCGCCGATCAGCGCCGCGATCTGGTTGCGCGCGCGATCGACGGCCTCTTCCGCCTCCCAGCCGAAGCTATGGTTGCGGCTGGCGGCGTTGCCGAACTTCTCGGTGAAATACGGGAGCATCGCATCGATCACGCGAGAATCGACACGCGTGGTCGCGTGATTGTCCATGTAAACGGGCTTCTTCAGCATCTTCTCTCTCGGTCCCTTTCGATTCGTTCCGTCGGAAACGCTCCAATTCTTAATAGTGGACCTGCTAGGTATAGTATAGACATTCCCCAGAGATAGTCAAACGGAATCCCTCGCGAATCAGTTGCATGATGGAATACCGGACCCGATTAGTCTAGTAAGGCGATTGCGCCCGTTTGTCAATGACAATATGACGCTTACCGAGCGGTCAAAAACAGCAGCCGACCGAGTTATTTCGGACGCGGCTTCAGGTCCATCCGCCGTTCTTCACGCCAATCGCTGAAGCCCAGGCGATGCCACGCCGTCGCGCCAATCCAGTTGCGATGCAACACGCTCAGCGTCACGACCGTGATGCCCGCATCGCGGAACCATTCGCAGGCTGCTTCCAGCATCGGCTTCATTAGGCCTTTCCCCCGAAATTTATCCTCCATAAAAGCCTGGCTGATATAGCCGATCGATTGAGGAATGGCGCCATCGCTGTTGCGCTTGAGCCGAATCCACAGATGACCGACGAGGCGCGCGTCGGAGCTTGCGACCCAAACCGCGTGATGCTCGCGATTGAGCACCAGTTTCAGCCAGTTGGGCGCATCGCGAATTCCGTCCCAATCGAAACGCGCGCGCGGATCGAGTGCTTCCTCCCAAGCCGCCAGCGCGGCGACCAGCCGCGAAAGCTCCGGGATATCGGACTGGGTGGCGCGGCGAATCTGAACAGCCATCGCAGAGTTCCTCCGTGAGTCAGAAGGGCCCGCGATTCGTTTGGTCGAACGAAATCTCGAGCAACTGGCGCTCGGTGCGGATCGACTTCAACGCGGCCTCGCGCGTCTGCTCGAATTCGCGCTCGAGCCACGGCGCAATCCGCTCGATCAATTTTTCGGGAGAGTCCGAATCGGCATTGCCGATCACCCCGGTCGCGATGCGGCATCTGAGCGCGAACTTCTCGATTCCGTCCCCGCGCTCGAGGCCGAGCGTCACCACGACCGAGCCGGCGGCGCGCGCGATCGGCGCCGCGCTGGCAATCGCGTAGATGCCGCGGGCGGTTTTCAACGTTGTTGGCAAGGTGAACGCAGTCCAAATTGGCGCCGGCCGCGCAAGCGCCCGTCGAGATTCTTCGCTACGGCAACCTTCGCTCAGAATGACACAAGAGAAAGATCAGGCCGCGCGAGAGGAGGCCGTCCGAGTGCGGCCGGAACCGCCCTCCCAGAACAGCACCACCGGGCCCGCGATATAGATCGAGGAATAAGTGCCCGTGATGAAGCCAATCAGCAGCGTGAACGCCGACGGGCGCAGGATCGGCCCGCCGAACGCCAGCAGCGAGAGCAGCACGACGATGGCAGTGCCGGAAGTCAGGATGGTGCGCGAGAGCGTCTCGTTGATCGCGCGATTCATGATCGATGCGATCGGCTCGCGCCGGCGCTTGGCGGAATCCTCGCGGATGCGATCCGAGACGATGATGGTGTCGTGGACCGAGTAACCGATAACGGTCAGCACCGCGGCGAGCGTGGTCAAATCGAACTGGTACTGGGAGATCACCAGCGCGCACATCACCACCAGCACGTCGTGGACCAGCGCAATCACAGCGCCGGCGCCGAAACTCCAACTCACGTGGCGGAACTGGATCGCGATGTACACGCCCATGAACATGGTCGCGATGATAACCGCGAAGAAGCCCTTGCGCCGCAAATCGCTGCCGACTTTGGCGCCGACGCTTTCCACTCGCACCACCTTCGCGACGCCCGGGCCGTAGGCTTTGTCGAGCGCGGCCTCGAGCCTGGGCCCGATGCTGCCGATGTTCTTGATCGCCTGGAAGCGCGCGAGAAAAGACTGGCCGGCCTTGCCGAAGTCCTGGATGGTGACTTCGCCAAGATCCAGTGGCGCGAGCGCCGTGCGGATCATGTCGCCGTTGGTGCGGGCGCTGAATTCGATTTGGGCGACGCTGCCGCCGGCGAAATCGACGCCGTAGTTGAGCCCGCGGGTGAAGAGCAGCACGATCGCCGCGAGGTTAATCGCGGTCGAAAGCGCGATGAAGAAATAGCGCTTGCCGACGAAATCGAGATTGATGTCGGGACGGATAAGCTGTAATGACATCGGCCCTGTTTAGCTTTTCGTTGTCGCGCGCACAAGTACGCTCAGCTCGCGGCCGCGCGCTTGCGCGTCGATCGGGTTGGCCGGCGCGACGATCCGCCGCTTTCCTTGACCGCCGCGGCGGCTGCGGCGCTGTTGGCGGCAGCCTGGGCCTTCGCACATTTGCCGCACAGATTGTTCTGATTGGCGGGATCCTCGCTGAGACCGTCGTCGAGCGAGTGGCAGACTTTCAGGCACGAGGCGCAGATGAAGTAGATGCCCTCGATCGTCTTGTTGATTCGTTCGCGATTGAGAATTCTTCCGCGCAGCTTCTCGATCCGGATGCCGAGCAGCTCGGCGTACTGGCGCTTGATTTTTCGCCGGCCGGCTTCGTCCTTGGGAAGGTCGGCATCTTCGTCTGCCTCGTCGGCCATGTCGCCGAAAGAGGCGTACTTGTCGCGCTTGGAAGTCTTGCTCTTGCGCGCTCTGCCCATCGCGAATCCCCCCTGCCCGGCTAGCGCGTGCGTCCGACGAAGCCGCAGTTCTTCTCACAGACCAGGTAGAAGCCCTTGCGGCCGAAGCCGGCGAACTTGGTCACCTTGCTCTCGGCGCCGCACCCGGGACAGACGTGTTTTTGCTGGAGGCCGGCGTTTTTCTCAGCGGTCTTTGCCTTCTTCTCTGCCATGAGGTGAAATGCTCTCGAGTTGGATTAACGGCCCCGATTTGGACTTGCAAATCAGATCAACGTTTACGCAAAACGACCCGGCCATTGGACGCTGCCATCTGGCCGGGTGCATCCTCAAAGGTAAGGTCGCGAGGCGGTGTAGTCAATAGCCCGGCGCCGCGCGTGTTGCCCGCGCGCGCGATGCGTGCAAGCGTGAATCACCTTGGACTCACGCCTGAAAGAGAACGACGCCGTAATTTTTATCGATCGCAAGGGGCGCCGCTACCTCAAGATGCTGCGGGCGGGCAAGAAGCTGCTCATCCGCGGCGAGCTGCGCGCCGACGATTTGTTCGGCGTCGAGGAAGGATCGCGGGTCAAGTTCTCCACCGGCGAGGCATTCCTGGTGTTGCGGCCGACCTACGCCGACCTGATCCCGCATCTGCCGCGCGCGTCGCAGGTGATTTATCCCAAGGACACCGGGCCGCTGCTGATTTGGGGCGACGTGTTTCCGGGCGCGACGGTTATCGAAGGCGGCACCGGCGCCGGCGCGCTGACGATTGCGCTGCTCAGAGCGGTGGGGCCGGCGGGGCGGGTGATCTCCTACGAGCTGCGCGAGGATTTCGCCGACGCCGCGCGCAAGAACGTGGCCGCATTTTTCGGCGACGCGCCCAACTGGACGATCAAGGTGCGCGACCTCTACGCCGGCTTCGATGAAACCGGCGCCGATCGGATGTTCCTCGATCTCGCCGAGCCGGGGCGTGCGCTCGCGGTCGCGGCCGCCGCACTTAGGCCCGGCGCCGTGCTGGTCTGCTACGTGCCGACCGCGGTGCAGCTCAAAGACACGGTCGAGGCGATTCAGGGGCGGATCGATTTCGGCGAGATCGAAAGCTTCGAGACGCTGCTGCGCCATTGGCAGGTAAAAGGGATGAGCGTGCGGCCGCACTTCAGGATGATCGCGCACTCCGCGTTTATCATCGTCTCGCGCAAGCTGGCCGCCGACGCGTCCAATCCGCAAAAGCATCCGCCAGAGCCGTTCGTCGCCGCCGACTCGGGGGAAAGCGAACCCGACGGCGTCTCGGCACCGCCGCGGGATGCAGACGAGCCGCTCGACTGACTTTCGCTTCAGCGCAGTAATGTTGCGGTGTGGAGCGCCCGCGCCGTGGACATCGCGCCGGTCGCGCTGAAGCTGCCGCCCGCCGCGGGGTTGAACAATTCCGCGCTGCTGAGCGCCGCGCCGTGAGCAGCCGGATCGGCGGCCCCTATTCCACCGGCGATCAGCACCCGATGCGGAGTCGGCCCGGTCGCGAGCAAGGTTGCGGTATGCGCCGCGCGCGCAACGCTCATCGATTGATTGCAGCGGGTCGTTTCGGGGTTAAATCCGCCGACGCAAGTGAAATCTCCGGTGTTCGGGTCGAACGTCTCAGCCGAATTGCTGATCAATCCCGACGCTCCCGACAGCACGCCGCCCGAAATCGCGACCGAGCCGCTGAATCCGCCCGCGAGCAGCACGCTCCCATCGTCGAGCAGCGTGGCAGTATGGAGCGAGCGCGGCTCGTTCATGAAGCTCGAGAGCAGAATGAATTGCTGCGAGGCGGGATCGTAAATCTCCGCGCTGCTGTCCTTGAAAAAAAAGCTCGAGCCGCCGACTCCGCCCGTTATCAGGACCCTGCCGGCCAGCGGGCCGCTGGTAAACAGCGTCGCGGTATGCGCCGCGCGCTGATGGTCCATCGGGAAGGTCGCCGGGGTAAACGAGTTAGACGCGGGATCGTAAATGTCGGCGGAGCTGGTCGTGTCGCCGGAAAGATTGGTCGCTCCGCCCGCCACCAGCACTTTGCCGGTGCGCAACAGCGTCGCAGTGTGAAACATCCGCCGATCGCTCATCGTGTTGTTGACCGCGATGAACTTGCGCGCGGCGGGATCGTACAGCTCCGCGCCATCGAGCACGTTGCCTGAATTGTCCTGGCCCCCGACCACCAGGATTTTGCCATTGGTCAAGGTCGTCGCGGTAAAGCCCATCCGCGGCGTCGCCATTTTGCCGGCCCGCGAGAACGCGCCGGTCGCCTCGTCGAAAATCTCCGCGCCGCTCAGCACGTTGCCCTCGAGCGTGAGCGAAAAATTCTTAATCGCGGCGCTCCCGCTGAAGCCGCCGTCGAGCATCACCTGGGTCGCCGATAGCGCCGCCGCCGATGCGCCCGCGCGGCTCGACGCCGCGCTGCCGGTCGCGACGAACCGTCCTGCCGACGGATCGAAGAACTCCGCCGTCGCGAGACTTCGATTCGACCCGTCCGCGCCGCCCGCGATCAGCACGTCGCCCGCCGCGGGAATCGCCGCCTTGAGGTTGTGAATTGCGGCCCGCGGGCCGCGCGAGGCCGCGCCGCCCGCGCCGGAATCATCCGCCACGGCTCCGTCGTGGGACGGCGATTCTATTGTTTCGCCGTTGATGCATCCGCTGGCCGCGACCAGGCCGACCAGTCCAACAAGACTCAGCGCTGCGAGCGCACTTCGCGCCCATCGGGGGCTGGTATGCAGATGCTTTTGCAAACGCACTCGGCTCTGAGAACTCCCGCATTCACCAACTAAAGTCGCCGCATTCACGGGCATCGGATGGGCATAAATGCGCGCTGATTAGACGAATCTCGGCCGAAGAAGTTTCAGATCAAGAGTCACCCCTCCTTTTGTCATCTTGAGCGTTAGCGAAGGAACCGGATCCTTGCCGCGCGCCCACGCACCTCTCTGTATCGGAGAGCTTTGCGTAACTAACGCCGGACGCCAGGGCGCCCGTCAAGATTCTTCCGGGAGTATGTACTTGACGCAATCCCGCGATAAATCGCCTATGATGCGGCGATGCCCTACTGCCGTGAGATGTTGGATCGCGCTTGGCGCGATAGTCGCAGCTTTATGAGCGGGACGAATCTGTGGATGCGCTTGGTGCCCGCGATTGCCGCTCCGGCAATTCTGCGGCTTCAGTTTCACGTGAGCGAAATTACCTGTGGGTCAATTCTTCACGCGGGAATAGCAGTGGCCGAATGTTATGGCATAGCTTTTGTCGTCGTCTTTGCGTGGAACGGCGCGGCTGCTTTCCCGGCGATGTTGCAGGAGCGGGACACACAGATAGCTGAATTGAGGGCCGCGCTTGAGGATGCTTTATCGCCAAAGAGAAACTTACGGGCCTCTCCATATCAGCAATCCGTCGCGCTGATGAGCCTGATCCAGCAGATGGGGCAATTGGAGATGTGGCTTTCCGATATTTTTGCGCGAGGTGCAGGGGCATTTTCGGAAATTCCCGGCGCGGGACTTGTGGATTATCCAGCCGCATTAAAACTGCTCGCGGCTCGCAACTTTATCGGTCTATTGGAAAGTAAACGTCGATCTTACAAAGATTTTTACGGCGAAACATTCATGGACGATGTGAAATTTAGGCGATTATGATACTTGACTCAAATATCATATTGTGCTAGATTTAGATCATGGCAAAAGGACAAGGCAAAGTTGCTTCGGCAAAGTCGGGAATCGTGGCGCGGCTTCCACGCGCGTGTCAGGACGAGCAGGCAGCGGTGGAGTTTTTCGAGTCCGAACGCTGGGGAGTGACCGGCCCGTGCTGCCCGCATTGCGGCGATGTCAATGTCTATCAGATGAAGGACCGTAAAACGGGCGAGCGCAACAAGCGATTCCTGTGGCGTTGCAAAGGCTGCAATAGGCAGTTCACCGTGCGCGTGAACAGTGTCTATGAAGACTCGCCGATCCCGATGCGCCATTGGGCATACGCATTCTGGGCTGCGTCCGCGAGCAAGAAGGGAGTCTCCGCGAAACAGATTCAGCGCATGACGGGGCTGAGCTACAAATCGGCGCTGTTCATGATGCATCGCGTCCGTTTCGCAATGGCTGATAATCGTACCGTGAAACCGAAACTCTCTGGCATCGTGGAAGCGGACGAAACTTACGTCGGCGGAAAACCGCGCGTAAAGGGAATCACCAAAGGCCCGCAACCGGGCTGGCTTGAAAAACGGAAGACTCCGGTTGTGTCCGTAGTTGAACGCGGCGGAGACACCCGCTCGTTCGTAGTTGATCGCGTAACCAGCGCGACTCTTGCGCGCGTACTGCTTGAGAATGTCGATACAGCGTCGTACTTGATGACTGATAGCCACCCGTCCTACCGGAATCTCGGCAAACCATTTCGCCGCCACGGGACGACCGATCATCATCTTGGCGAATATGCACGTCCGGGCGGGATTCATAGCAACACGGTTGAAGGCGTCTTTTCACTTTTGAAGCGTGGCATGTACGGCACGTTTCATTCGGTCAGCCGCAAGCATCTGCACAGGTATCTCGCGGAGTTCGATTTTCGCTACAACGCGCGCAAGATCGAGGATGGCGAGCGCACAGCGCTGGCGATCCGCAACGCCAGTGGAAAACGTCTAACCTATGCACAGCAAATTGGGCGCGTTGCGTCATGAGAGGCGATTTGATCTATTTGCGATTGGTGCGGGAGACGGGATTCGAACCCGCAAGGTGTGTGGTACCCAACGCGCCCAAGGCGTTCGCGTCTTCCTGTTCCGCCACTCCCGCACTGCTTGTGACGGGCCGTGATCGGCCACGAGCGCCGATCACGGCTTCGTCTTACTTCGATTCAATGTTGGCTGGTGGTGGTCGAGCGAGAACGCTTTGCCAGCGCCACGCGGTAACTTTGGCTGCCATCGGACCTTACCTCCGTTGGTGGTCGGGGTCAGGGCGTGTCGAGCGCTCTGGCCCCAAATGTTTCTGAGATCAGTTTGTGTGCGAACCAATTTGAGAGTCCAATCCCATGAAGAAAAAAAAGAAACAAAAGGGTACCCCCGGTCCGAAACCTGAAACGCTCAAGATCGAAGGCAGTTGGAAGAACGCTGTAAAGAAGTCCTTTCAGAAGCAGAAGCCCGCGAGTGGCTGGCCGCAGCCCAACCGGAAGCGAAAGAGCGAGAAATGAAAGTCCGCTTCGATTTGGTCAATGAATCGGCTGTGAGTTTCGCGCGCGATCACGGGGGCGAATTGACGCGCAAATGGCTGCTGCCGGGGCTTGCAGACTCCGCGCTCAACCAGTTACGCGCGCTGGTGGTTCAGGCAATCCAGGAAGGTTGGTCCGTCCGTCAGCTTGGTGCGAAAATAGAAACCGCTTGGGGTATCGCTCGCATGTTGGCCGACACTGCGGCCACGACTGAAATCGCATCAGCGCAGGAAAACGGCACGTTGATTGGATGGCGGCAGAGTCAGGTCGTGCGCGCGAAGTGCTGGTCACCGGGAAGTGAACGCAAGGCCCCCGATGCCTGCGATCAGAACGCCGCTGCGGGAGAAATTCCTATAGATCAGCCCTTCCCGAGTGGTGTGCTCACGCCGCCCGCACATACGGGCTGTTCGTGCTGCCTGAGCGCGGTCATTAAATGAAGCCCAGGACCGACATTGCGTCAAGTACACACTCCCGGATTCTTCGCTACAGCAGCCTTCGCTCAGAATGACACGAGGGCCTCTTGGTTTTTTGTGTCATCCTGAGCGCAGCGAAGGATCTCGCGCGCCAGCGCGTATCGCTTCAGCACCAACATCCGGTTATGCAAAGCTCTCCTGACGGGCTCAGAACGACCCGATCAGACGGTCGCGCGAACTAGTGACGGAAAATCCCGCTGAAGAACTTTCCGACCGCGCCAAAGACGTTCGATGAAGATGGACTCGCCGCCGCGACCGGCGCGGGTGGTGCGAATCCCGGCGCCGGTGGCGTCGTCGCCGACACTGGCGCAGGCGCGCTCGCAAACATTCCGCCGTGGAGACGGCACATCTGCGTCGGCTCGGTGCCGATCAGAAACGGCAGCGAGACTTGGCGGGGGCACGCCGAGGTCGCAAGACCGCCGGATTCGGGATCGATCGTGGCCATCGTAATTCCGGACGGCTCGGGAAAATCTTCCGGATCCGCCGGCGCCGCATCCTGCATGAACTGAACCCACGCCGGCAGCGCCGCCTGCGCTCCCGTCAATCCCAGGCTCTCGGGTTCGTCGAAGCCGACCCAAACGCCGCAAACTATCGCCGGCGTATAACCGATGAAGTACGCGTCCTTGTAATCCTGGGTCGTGCCGGTCTTGCCCGCCGCCGGAAAATCCAGCCCCATCCGGCCCGCGCTCGCGCCGGTTCCGTAGCGCAGGACGGCTTTGAGAGCGCCCGTGATCAAATATGCCACGGCGGGACGAATCACGCGATTCTGCTCGTCCGCGTGCTGATAGATCAGATGGCCCTTCGCATCGACCACCGCCTCGACCGCGTACGGCGGCGACTGCAGACCCTCGCTCGCAAAAACCTGGTACGCGGAGGTGAGTTCGAGCAGCGTGGTCTCGTCAGCGCCGATCGAAATCGGCAGCACCGCGGGAAGATCCTCGTGGATGCCCACTTCGTGCGCCGTGCGGACTATGGTCGCGGCGCCGAGCCGGCTGCCGACGTACGCAGTCGGCACGTTGAGCGATTCGAACAACGCCTGCGCCACAGTCACTTGCGGCTGATAGGTGCGCTCGTAGTTCGCCGGCGTCCATCCGTTGAACGTCATCGGCTCGTCGGGGATCGTGGACGCCAGCGTGAGCGGCGGCGAGAACGGGGCGCGGTCGGGATCGAGCGCGGCCAGATAGACAATCGGCTTGAATGCCGACCCGGGCTGACGCTCGGCGTTGGCGGCGCGATTAAACTGGCTCTCAGAGTAGTCGCGCCCGCCAACCATCGCGCGAATCGCGCCGCTGTCGGCGTCCAGCGCGACCATCGCGGTCTGCAGCTTGCCGTCGATCTTCGTGCGGCGGAGCCGGCGATGGTTCTTTTCGAGCTGAGCGATATTTTCCGCGACCGCATCGACGGCGTCGCTCTGCAGTTCGGTGTCGAGCGTCGTGTAAACCTTGAGTCCCTCGAGATGGCCGTTGAAGCCGGGAATCCTGGCTACGAACGCGGTCACATAGTCGGTAAAGTACGGCGCGCGCCGCAGTCCCGGCGGCTTGGTGATTTGAATCGGCGCGGCGACCGCGGCTGCGTACGCGGCGTCGTCGATCGCGCCGGCCCGCTTCATCACTGCGAGCACCGCGTCGCGCCGCTTGCGGCATGCGTCGGGATGACGGCGCGGATCGTACAGCGTCGGCGCCTGGATCATTCCGATCAGCGTCGCGGCCTGGGCGGGCGTCACCTCGGCCAGGTCCTTGGCGAAGAAATATCGCGCCGCCTGCGGTAATCCGTCGATCGGCGTGCCCTCGTACTCGCCCATCGGCACGTCGTTGATATAGCGCTCGAGGATCTCATGCTTGCTGAGGCGGATTTCGAGCACCGCGGCGACGGCAAGCTCGCGCAACTTGCGGCTGAAGCTGCGCTCGTGCCGTTCCATGAAGGTCCGCGCCAGTTGCTGCGTGAGCGTGCTGGCGCCCTGGACCAGGCGACGGGCGCGCAGGTCGGCAACGGTGGCCTCGACGATACGGATCGGATCGATTCCCGGATGGTAGTAGAAAAAGCGGTCTTCGTTGGCGAGCAGTCCCTTGACCAGGTACGGCTTCAGCTGATCGAGTTGGACCTCGACCCGTTCGGCGGGCGCGCCGGGCAGCAGCCGGCCGATCACTTCAGGCTCGAGCATCGCGTCGGACTTGGCCACGCCGAACGAGTCGGCAACGACTGCGATACGCCCGCCGTCGAGGCCCACGCGCACCATTTCGGCGGGATACTCCTTGGCGCCGGCGTGAAACGATCGCAGGTAAATCGCGATCGCCTGCGGCGCGCGGGTATACTCCCCCGGAGCATTGGCCGCCACCACCTGCGTGTAGCTCAACTGCGCCAGCCGATCCAGCAGTCCGACCCGGTCCAGCTCGTCGCCGGGGCGGATCGGAAAGGGCGCGGAGAAGATCGCGGAGCTGAGCGCGGCGCGACGATTCTCGATCAGCGCGGAGATCTCGCCGTAGAGTTGTGCGAGGTAGAAGCCCAGCGCGAAGAAGATCAGGATGAATCCGCCGGCGGCGAGATTTCGCACGCGCCATCCGCGGATTCGCCACTCACGGCGTTTCCTTTTGCCCGGATTCGCTTTCGCTTTCGCTTGCTCCCGCCGTCCACCGCCCATCGCTGTTACTACCCTCAGCTACAAGGTTAGCCGCGTCCCGCCGCCTGATCCATCGCGCCGATTAACCGGCGCCCGCAACGT
>NZ_DATCTO010000092.1 GCF_036567905.1 Candidatus Binatus sp. | reverse complement strand
CACGGTGGGTTCCGCAAATTAAAACATAAAAGTTATCGGGCTCGCCGCCGCGATCAGCCACGCGAACCATAGCGTTTCGAAAACCGCGATCAGCGTCAGATTGCGCGACGCGCTGTAGGCCGACGCCGAGAATATTTCGATCATCACGAAATTCAGCACGATGATCGGCAGGATCAGCATCAGGAAGTACGGCAGCACTCCCAGGCTCACGCCCACCGTCATCAAAACCACGATCAGGATGCGGCCGAGCACGCCGCATACCGTCGAGATCGCCGCTCCTCCGCGCCGCACCAGCAACTCGAAGCCCATCCAGAACGGAAACAGCAGCACCGCCGCCATCGCCATCACCATCAGCCGCTCGGGCGACAGCGACTGGTAATGGAACGCCACCGACATCGCGATCTGGCACACGTAGGCCACCGCGAAACCCCCTGCCGCGGCGGCTATTGCGGCGCCGGCGCCCTCGCGGATGCGGTACCAATCAAGCCGGTGCGACAGCGCCAGCACGCCCACCATGATCAGCCCTGCGACCGCGAACCATGAGAGCTGGATGTCGCCGACCACCACCGGCACAAATGACGCCGGGTCGGCCGCCGCCAGCGGCATCGCTGCGATCAGCGCGCCGCCAAGGATCAGCAGTCCGATCCATCCGCTCGGTCCCGGCCGCTCGCCCGCCCAATACGCCGCCATCGAGCCGCAGACTCTGCCCATCGGCACCAGCAGAATCACAAAGAGCAACAGCGCCAATCCGGCTGTCCCCAGCCGCGCATCTGCAACTTCGATCGCGCCGGTTCTGGTGATTCCAAACGTGCTATCGAGCCATCGCACGATCGCGGTGGCCGCCGCCGCCGAATAGACGATGGTTATGTGATCGACCCCCGGCACCCGGATCGCTTCGACCGCGCTGCCCTGCGCAAACTCGCCGTAGGTCTTGCCAAGCTCGATTTGCGCCACGCCCGCCAGACGCGACGCCAGCTCGACCGACGGATCCTGAATTGCATCGGCCGGATCGCGCTCGGCAAAAATGAACAGCGCATTTTTCGGACGTTCCGGACCGAGCTGCCAGCCGCCCGAGATCATCACCGCGCCTTTGAGATCGGGATCGTGCGTGGCGTAGTCGAGCGCCGCGCCCGCGCCCATCGAATGCCCCATCACGACGATTCGCGATCCATCGACAAACGGGTTGGCGCGAAGATAATCGACCGCCTGCTTCACGTCGTCGCGCAGGCTGCCGGCCTCGCCTACGCCGCCACCGAAAGGATTGCGATTCTCGCCGTGCCCGGCAACGTCGATCGCCAGCACCGCGTAACCATTCTCCGCCAGCCGTCGCGCGAGCACGCTCATCAGCTTGCGATCCGCCATGAAGCCGTGAATCAGCACGACCGCCGGCGGTCGCTCGCCCACCGGCTTGGGGCGCTGCATGTAGAATGGCCGCTCCGGTCCCGGGATGTAGATCGTGGCCGGTTCCTGCCCCGGCAGCATGATCAACGTGTGCGAGGGTCCGCCATTTTCCAACCGCGCCAGCCGCGCGATCGCCAGGATGAATAGGACTGCGAGACCGATTACTATGATGCGAGCAATTTTCATCTTGACCACCCGGATTTCTATTTTTTAAGTGAACTACCAATTCGATGAAAACAAAAGCCCCGATCGAAGCGGGCTTGGACGGCGATGGGGCGGCATTTCGTGGCTCAATCGCGATCTGATGTGGCTGTTCTTGCTGCGCGTGCTGCGCAGCCTCTCGCAGGGCTACCTGGGGATCATCCTGCCGCTCTACCTGGTGGCGCTGGGCTACGGCGCCGAAGCGCTCGGCCTGCTGCTGGCGGTGTCAGCGGTGGAGGCGGCGGTGGTGTCAACCGTGGTCGGGCTGCTGGCCGATCGCTTCGGGCGCAAACCGCTGCTGGTGGTAATATCGCTGCTGCTCGCGTTTGGCGCGTTCGGATTCAGCTTTGCGCACAGCTTCGTGTGGATCGTGGCGTTCGCGGCGATTGGCTCGATCGGCCGCGGCGGAGCGCTGGCGGGCGGTGCATGGGGGCCGTTTTATCCCGCGGTGCAGGCATTGGTGGCGGAGCACGCCTCGGACTACAACCGCACCACCGTCTTCGGCGCGTTCTCATTCGTCGGCGTGGTGGCCGGGGCGGTGGGTTCGGCGCTGGCGGCATTGCCGTCCCTGCTGCGGCATTTTGCCGGGATCGACGAGTTGACCGGCTACCGGATTTTGTTCGTGGCGACGGGCGTGCTCGGCGTCGCGATGGCGCTGGCGGTTTTTCCGATCAACGAGAACCGCGTGCTCGAGCTTGAACTGGCCGATGAGCTCGCGCGCCAACCGCAGCGCCCGCGCCCGCGCCAGCGCCTGGTGCTCGGGCTCTCGCCCAATTCGTGGCGGCTGGTGGTCCGCTTCATGATCACCAACGCCACCAACGGCCTGGCGATCGGGATGCTCGGGCCGATAGTGGTGTACTGGTTCTACCGCCGCTTCGGAGTGAATTCGGCGCAGTTGGCCGGGGTGTTTTTCGCGATAAACATGGCCACCGCGATCCCCTACCTGATGGCGGGGCGGCTCGCGCTATGGATGGGTTCGGTGCGCTCGGTGGTTGCCACGCGCGCGGTCTCGACCGTGTTGATGTTCGCGGTCGTGCTGATGCCGACCTTCGCTCTGGCCGCTCTGGTTTACGGCATCCGCGCCGTGTTCAACGTGCTTTCGATCCCGGTGCGGCAGTCTTATCTGATGGGAGTGATTGACCCGGCCGAGCGCTCGAGCGCATCGGGCCTTGCCAGCTTTCCATCGCAAGTCACTTCGGCGGTGGGTCCATACATGGCCGGCTACTTCATGGAGCATCTGATGCTGTCGCTGCCGCTGGAGTTCGCGGCCGTGATGCAGGGTCTGAACACGGTTCTCTTCTACATATTCTTTCGCAACGTCCACCCGCCCGAGGAGCTGAACGAGCGCGAAGACCGCAAGCAAGAGTAGCCGCTGGTGGGTTTACAATTCCGGCAGAATCATCCGTAGTGGGATCGCTGCACCCTGATTTGCGCGCAAGTGAAACGTGAAATACATATGAAACGTCGCGGCCCGCATCGCGGCTCAAACCGACCCGCACCGCCGCTGGCGCAAAATGAACCGGCATCGGGTTCAAAAGGCATAACCTCATGGACGAAAAGTATGCAATTGACTTCGAACACGTGACCCGAATCTACAAGCGCGACGAGTTCGAGGTCCGTGCGCTCGACGACGTGACCGTGCAGATCCCGGCCGGACGCTTCGTGGCGATCATGGGGCCGTCGGGATCGGGCAAGACCACGATGCTCAACCTGATCGCGGGAATCGATCACGCCACTGGCGGACGAGTGGCGGTCGGCGGCGAGGAAATCACCGGCATGAAGGAGCGCGAGCTGGCGGGCTGGCGCGCGCGCCATATCGGGCTGGTGTTCCAGTTTTACAATTTGATTCCGGTGCTGACCGCGTTCGAGAACGTCGAATTGCCGCTGCTGCTGACGCATCTCAGCAAGGCCGAGCGCCGCGAGCATGTCGAGACGGCGCTTAGGGTGGTGGGACTGGCGGACCGGATGGACCATTATCCGCGCCAGTTGTCGGGCGGGCAGGAGCAGCGCGTCGCGATTGCGCGCGCGATCGTCGCCGATCCCACGATCATCGTCGCCGACGAGCCCACCGGCGATCTCGACGCGAAGTCGGCCGAGGAAATCCTGGGCTTGCTGGTCGATATGAATCGCCAGTTCCAGAAAACGATCGTGATGGTCACGCACGATCCCCGCGCCGAGCGCTACGTCGATACCGTCTATCGGCTCGACAAGGGCGTGCTCGCCGGGGTCGAGCCGGGCAAGCGCGGCGCGTCGGCGGAAGCGGCGGCGCGTGCCTAGAGGCGTGAGTTAGCGTGAAGTACACGGCGCTGGTGTTAAAAAATCTGGTGCGCAGCAAGCGCCGCACTATTCTGACCGTGCTGTCGATCGCGGTCTCGCTGTTTATCTTCTCGGCGCTGGTCAGCGTCCCGACCGCGGCCAACCAGATCCTCAGCGACACGGCGTCGTCCACCCGCATCGCGACGCACAACAAGGCGGGGCTGGCCTACCCGATTCCGGAGGCCTACAAGCAGCGCATCATGAGCGTCCCGCATGTCGAGGTGGTGGTGGCGGAGAGCTGGTTCGGCGGCGTGTACCATGAAGTTTACGATGAGTTTCCGAACCTGGCGGTCGATCCCGAGCAGGTCGATCTGATGTGGCCCGACTACGGAATCAGCCAGGAGCAGTTCGAGCAGTTCAAGAAGATCCGCACCGCGTGCCTGGTCGGGGGCGATACGATGAAGCGCTTCCATCTGCACCTCGGACAGCAGATCCAGCTGCGCGGGACGCTCTACCCGTTCAACGTGACGCTGATTATTGTGGGCACGTTTAGCGGCAAGGCGCCCCCAAATTTTCTGCTCTTTCGGCGCGACTACCTCGAAGAGGCGGCCGGGCGTCCCGGCATGGTCGATAACATCTGGGTCAAGATCGATAAGCCTGAGAATGTGCCGCAGGTAATAGCGGCGATCGATGAAGGCTTTGCCAACTCGTCGGCGGAGACGTTGTCGGAGTCGGAGGCGTCGTTTATCGGCAGCTTCATGGACCAGTACCGCACGTTTTTCAGGATGGCGGAGTTGCTGGGATTTATCGTGGTGCTGATGATAGGACTGGTGGCGGCCAACACGGCGGCGATGTCGATTCGCGAGCGGCGCGGCGAGATTGCAGTGATGCGCTCGATCGGATTTCCCGCGCGCACGATTCTGTCGATGCTGCTGGCCGAGTCGGTCCTGATCGGCCTGGCCGGCGGGATTATCGGATGCGGCTCAGCGTATATCGTGCTGAAACTGTTTTCGGTCGGCAATGCGGCGGGCCCGCTCGGCTCGATCCACATGCAGCCGGCGATTGCGGCCGAGACCCTGGTCGTGGCCGTATTGATCGGGCTGTTCAGCGCGATGGCGCCTGCCAGCTCGGCGGCGCGGCGCAATATCGTTGACGCGCTGAGGACGGTTGCCTGAGATGGCTATACCGCTGAAGTACAACGTGCGTTCGCTGCTGGTGCGGCGCGTCTCGACCGCGATGACGGGCGGCGGAATTGCGCTGGTGGTGGCGGTGTTCGTGATCGTGATGGCGCTGGTGGCGGGACTCAACTCGGCGATTTCCGACACCGGCGACCCGGACAACGTAATCGTGCTGCGCAAAGGCGCGACCACCGAGACCTATTCCGCCATCCAGCTCGATCAGTTCGACGCGATGAAGTTCCTGCCGCAGATCCGACGCGAGCCCGACGGCGAGGTTGACGCGTCGCCGGAGCTGCCGGTGCAGGCGCTGATGGAACGCATCGGCGGCGGACGCGACAATATCGTGGTGCGCGGAGTTCTGCCGATCGCGCTCAAGGTCCATCCCAAGGTGAAGATCGTCGAAGGCCGGATGTTCAATCCATCGGTCAACGAAGTGATCGTCGGCAAGGGCCTGATGGGGCATTACGCGAACATGACGCTCGGCTCGACGCTTCGCTTCGGGCGCGGCAACTGGAAGGTGGTCGGGATAATGACGGACGCGGGCGGCTCGTTCGAATCGGAGGTGTGGGGCGATATCCATAATGTGCAGGACGATGCGCAGCGCGGCGCGTATTACGCCGACGTGCGCCTCAAACTTGCGCCCGGCGCGGACACCGATGCGCTGATTCGGCGGGTGGCGGATGATCCGCGAATCAATCTGCAGGCCCAGACCGAGGCGGACTACTACAAGGACCAGGCGGTGGTCGCCAACCAGATGCGGGTGCTCGGTATGATCGTCGCGGTAATCATGGCGGTCGGCGCAATCTTTGGCGCGATGAACACGATGTACGCGGCGGTCTCGTCGCGGACCACTGAAATCGGCACGCTGCGCGCGCTCGGCTTCGCGCCAATCGCGGTGATGACGTCGTTCCTGCTCGAGTCGCTGGTGCTGGCGGTGACGGCGGGCGCGATTGGAATCGTGCTGGCGATGCCGATAGACGGGTTGACTTCGACCTTCGGCAACTTTGTCACCTTCTCGACCCTGGCGTTCAGCTTCCACGTCACTTTTGCAATAGTGATCGAGGCGCTGATCTTCGCCGCCGTGATGGGCATGGTCGGGGGCTGGCTGCCGGCGCGACAGGCGATGAGAATGTCGATCGTCGATGCGCTCAGGAGCGTTTGACCTTGTCCACCGAATCACCCCGGGGGCCCAATATCCGCGAGCTCGAGTCGCTGCGGATTGCGCGCGCGGCCGAGCCGAAGAAGCCGGGCAGAATCGTCCCGGCCGCGATCGTGCTCGCGATTGTCGCGGTGGCCGGCGCGGCGGGATACGCCGTCTATCAGCGGACGATTGGCCGTCCGCCCGAAGTGCAAACCGCGATCGTCACGGTGAAACAGGCGGGACAGGCCGGCACCGTGCTGACCGGCAGCGGCTATATCATCACCAAGCACAAGTACATCGTGATCGGCACCAAGATTCTCGGCCAGATTGTCGCCGAGCCGATCGAGGAAGGGCAGCGCGTCAAGGTCGGCGACCTGCTGGCGCGGATCGACGATCGCGACTACCAGGCGCAACTGAAGCAGGCCTACGCGGATCGCGACCTGGCGGCGGCCAACCTCGTGCTGAAGAAGTCGCGCGCGCAGCGCCTGCGGGAACTCTACCGGCAAGGTGTGCAATCGAAGGACTCGCTCGAGGACGCGGAGAATCAGCTCGCGGTGGCGCAGGCGGAGCTCAAAAGAGCCGATGGCGCGATCGATTTCGCAAAGTTCAACGTCAGCCAGACGGTGATCACCTCGCCAATCAACGGCGTGGTGCTGCAGAAGTATCGCGAACTCGGCGACACGATTAACTACGGCGGAGAAATCCAGGCCGGCGGCGGCGCCACCGATATCGCGCAGCTTGCGGACTTGAGCGATCTGCGCTGCGAAGTCGATATCAACGAAAGCGATATCGCCAAGGTGAAGATGGGAACGCCCGCGACGGTGATCCCGGACGCGTACCCCGACGATCCGTTTCCCGCGCAGGTCGTGAAGATTTATCCGGAGGCCGACCGCCAGAAAGGCACCGTGAAAGTCGAAGTCAGAATCCTTCAGCCCGATTTGAAGATCATCAAGCCGGAAATGAGCGCCAAGGTTACCTTCCAATCGATCATGACGCAGACCGCGGCGGCGCCGATGGTGCTAGTGCCGAAGAAGGCGATCGTCACTGAGCGCAGCGCCCGTTCGGTCTGGGTCGTGCGCGGCGACACAGCGCATCTGATCCCGGTCGTGCTCGGGCGCGACTTCCAGGAAGGCGTCGAGGTCAGGCAGGGACTCAGCGGCGGCGAGATGGTGATAGTGGTGCCGCCGGCGACGCTCAAGGAGGGACAGGCCGTCACGCCGGTGGCGGCGTAGGCAGCGGCCCGCCCACGAGTCGGAAAAAGAGAGGAAGAAAGATGGCTGAAACGTTTGTACTGGTGCATGGCGCGTGGCATGGCGCATGGTGCTGGGCCGCGGTGATCAATCAACTCGAGCGGTTGGGCGACAGAGCCTACGCGGTCGATCTCCCGGGGCATGGCATGAACCGCACCGATCGCACGAAGGTGACGCTCGACAGCTACGTCAACAGCGTCGCGGAGTTTATCCAGCGGCACGATCTGAAAAACGTGGTGCTCGCGGGACACAGTCTCGGCGGGATCACGATCTCCGGCGTCGCGGCGAAAATTCCGTCGCGGATCAAGCGCGTGGTGTGGGTCACCGCGATGGTGGCGCTCGACGGGCAGCCGAGCGTGGATCCGGCGACGTCGCCGTTCGCGGCGGTGCTCGATTCGTTGCCGGAGCGATCGAATACAATCGAGATGATGGGCAAGAAATTTCTCGACGGGCTGACCAACGACATGGCGCCTGCACTTCGGGAATACGTGATCTCGGCGCTGGGTCCGCAGCCGCTGGCGCCCCTGCTCGCGCCGGTGGCGATGACGCCCTACTTCGCCACCGGAATTCCCAGCAGCTATATCGTTTGCGAAGACGACCAGACGCCGGTCGCGGGCGCACCCAACTGGCATCCCTACTTTTCGAGCCGGCTCAGGAATCCAACGCTCAAGTTCGTCAAGAGCGGACATGAGGTGATGTTCACGCATCCGGTGGAATGCGCGCGGGCGCTGCACGAGCTGGCGAGCGGCGTTTGATGCAGGCGCCCTCGCTGTGAGCGAGTGGTGGGTGCGATCAACTTCCCGGCAATCGATGTCGTTGGGCGCTCATGCCGCCCATGATCGGGGCGCTCATATCATGTCGGCGAGGTTGACCTGGCGGGCGGCGTCGCGATGGACCATGGTGCTTTCGATCGCGCTCGCGACGGCTGACAACTTCGCCGATCCAGACCTGTGGATCCACATTCTGACCGGTCAGACGATCCTCAGCACCGGCCATATTCCGCGCTTCGATACCTACTCCTACAGCGCGGCGGGAATGCCTTGGCGCAATCACGAATGGCTGGCGCAGGTGGCGCTGGCCTTCAGTTACGCGCATCTGGGCGTATTCGGCCTCAAGCTCCTGAAACTGCTCTGCGCGAGCATCACGATACTGGCATTGGCGATCGGGATTTCCGCCACCGGCGCGTCGAGCCGGATCCAAAGGATGAGCCTGATACTTGTCGCCGTTGCGCTGGCGACTCAGATGCAATTTCGGCCTCAGCTCTTCAGCTTCATGATGCTGAGCGTGGTGATGACGATAGTCGCGATCGAGGTTTATCGAGGCGGGGCAATGCTGTGGCCGCTGATTCCGATGTTCGCGCTGTGGGCCAATCTTCACGGCGGCTACACGATAGGACTTGGCGCGATGATCATTGCGGTTGCGGTTTTGTTCATCCAGGGCCTTGGCGACGCAGACCGCAAGACCTCGGCGCGCCGGCTGGGATTGGTCACGCTCGGATGCGCGGGCGCCACGATTCTCAATCCGTTCGCAGTGGGCTTGTGGACGGGCGTAGCTCATTCGATCTCCGATCCGCTGATTCGGCAGGTGGTCAATGACTGGGTGCCGTTGCCGGACACCCTGCTATTCATGTGGCGCGAATCCAAGCCCGAGCTGCTTCAGTATGCTGCCCCGATCTTGCTGTTTGCCGGGTTTATCGCGGCAGTTGCGGTGGCTCCCGAACTGGGGGACGCGGCCTTAATCGCGGTCGCGACTACCTTCATCGGCGCCGCCTTCTATGCCGCGCGCAACGTAGCGCTGGCGGTGATCGCGCTCGCGATTCCGCTGGCGCGCCACGGCGCTTTGGCATTGGAACCCGCACCAGCAATCAAGCTCGGATATGTTGACCCGCCGCCGACGACGTTCAGTAACGAACCGGCGCCGGCGCTACTGGCGATTTCGGCGCTCTTGCTCGCGCTGGTGGGCGGAACTTTTTCCAATCGGCTCAAGACCTGGAAGCCCGTGCCTGCCGGTGCGGTCGCATTCATGGAACGCAATCGCCTTCACGGCAACATCCTTAACCAGTACGAATGGGGCGCGTACCTGGCCTGGCACATGGGTAATGACAGCCGGGTCTTTATCGACGGACGCTGCGAGCTGGTCTATCCGGACCGGCTGATCCGCCAATATGCAATCTTTTTCTACGCAATGGAGGGCGCGGATGGCGTGCTCGACGCGTTTCCTCACGACTTCGTGCTCATCGGCCCGCACACCAACGGTTATCAAGTCGTCAGCAAGGACCGACGCTGGCATTTGCTCTATCGCGATGAGACCGCGGCACTTTTCGCACGAGCCGCCTTGCCTATCGAGGCGCCCATCGGCGGCAAGGTTGCCAGCACCTATTTTCCTTGAGCTTTCCGTCGTCGGGAAAAACATCGGCAGACTCACGACCTGCGCACCCCCGCTTCAGCAACACTCCCAGTCATGTTTTTTGAGACGGCGCTGACCGCCTGTTGCCGGATGGGTCGCGAGCAACGCATTTTGGGACACCCGCCGCGACTGCGACAAAATTCGGCGACCGAAACCAACCTCAGGCTGCGATAGCAACTCGTTGCCGCGCTCCGCGGAGGCATTGGACTTGCTATTAACGTGTGGACCATCAGATCGATCCGCGCGCCGACAGCTTGGGGAAGGCTGAGCCGCGCCACTTAGCCAACGGTACGGCTGCGCCGGCCACCGGTGACGCATTTCCCGCCAGGATTGACAGTATTGAACTGGAACCGGCGGGCGGTGCTGGCGAAGCGATGACGCTGGCGATGGGCGGCGGCGACAACTCCGCGGCGCTGTTGCCGATACTGCGTGCGGCGGCATTCGCGATCATAGCATTTCAGATTGGATACACGGTGCTTGACAGCGTGCAGTATCCGCAAACCTTCGCGCGAACTCTGCCGCTTCATAACGCAAGCATGTTGCTGGGTCTGGTTGCGCTCATGGCAACCTTCTCCCCGCGTGCGATGCGCAACGACCGCGCGATCGCAGTGGCAATCTGTGCATCGTTTCTGGCGATCACGGCGTGGATTGGAGTGATCAATAGCGACGCCGACGTACTGGTCGCTTCGATTCTGCTGTCTTTCCTGGGCTCAGCCGCGTTGATTCCATGGAGTCCGCGTTGGCAGGCAGTATTCTATGTTAGCGGAATGCTGGCGTTGCTGGGGTACTCGATGGAAACCGCGGATCCGAATCCGCGGATCGCGCTCAGTTGGACGATTGTGGTGAGCGCGGCGCTGCTGTCCCAACGGAGCGCGGTCCATTTCGCCCGCTATCGCCAAAAACTGGCCCAGCAGTTGGCGGCGCTGGCCGAGAACCATCGCTTGCTCAGGCGCGAGATGGAGCTGCGCGCGCAAGCCGCGTCCGCCTTGGAAAGCGATCGCGAGCGGCTGCAGGCCAGCGAGTCGATGCTGCTGGCGACGCGCGAGGAATTATCCCGGCAGGTAAAGGCCCTCAGCAACAGCGAAGAAACCTTCCGCAAACTCTTCGATGCCAACCTCGACAGTATGGCGCTGAGCGGAATCGATGGCACCTACATCGATGTCAACCGGGAATTCACCCGGGCGACCGGATTTTCGCGCGAAGAGACCATCGGCCATCATTTCTCCGAGCTCAACATGTGGATCCATCCGGACGAAATGATTGCCTTCGCCGATCAACTTGTCAGGACCAACCAAGTCCGCAACCTTGAGGTGGCAATCCGCCGCAAGGACGGTTCCGAACGGCCGGTGCTCATTTCGGCGGTAAATCTGGAGCTGCACGGACAGCTCTGCTGCCTGGCTATTTCGCGCGTAATATCCGACCTCAAGATGACGCAGCGCGAACTGGTCGGCGCGCGCGAGGCAGCGCTGGCCGCGTCGCGGGCCAAGTCGGAGTTCCTGTCGAGCATGTCGCACGAGATTCGCACCCCGATGAACTCGATTCTCGGGATGGCTGATCTGCTGATGGAAACGGAACTCGGCGATGAGCAGCGAAGATATTTGAGTACTGTCATCAGCAACAGCCACGCGCTGCTACAACTGATCGACAGCATCCTTGACCTCGCCAAGGTCGAGAGCGGGCGCATCAGCCTCGAGGCGGTCGAATTCGATCCCAAAGACGTGACCGAGAAGGTGCTCGAAACGCTGGCGATTCGCGCGCATGAAAGAGGCCTCGAGCTGATGGTGCGTTTTGCGCCGGAAGTCCCGGAGCTCGCGCTCGGCGATCCATTCAGGCTCGGGCAGATCCTGATCAACCTGGTCGGCAACGCGATCAAATTCACGCAGCGCGGACAGGTACTGGTGTTGGTCGAGTCCGACCGGAACTCCACCACTGCGGGCGGGCTCAAGTTCACGGTGACCGATACCGGAATCGGAATTCCAGCCGACAAGCTCCACCTGCTGTTCAATGCATTCACCCAGGCCGATTCTTCAACTACGCGAACCTACGGCGGCAGCGGACTCGGGCTGGCGATCGTCTCGCGGCTGGTCGCGCTGATGCACGGCAAGGTCGAGGTAGCGAGCGAACCTGGAATAGGCAGCGCGTTTTCATTCACCGCGCAATTTGGGACGGCAACTGCCAAGCCGGCGCCGTCGGGGCCGCCGAAACGGGCGTTCGGCGGCGTAAGAATTCTGCTGGTCGATGACAACCTCGATAGCCGGTCGATTCTCTCGGAACTGCTCACAGCGCAAGGGGCGAACGTGACTCAGGCATCATCGGGAACGGAGGCGCTGGCCGTACTTGGTAGCGACGGCTCGCGGGGATCGTGCTTCCAGATCATACTGCTCGACAGCACGATGCCTGTGCCGGGCGGATTCGACGTCGCCAAAGATCTTATGGGCGGTATGCCCGGGCGGCCGCAGATCGTGATGATGATCAGCACCAATGACCTGACCAGCAAGGTTGGGCGCCTGCGTGCGATCGGGGTTGACAACTATATCGTCAAACCGGTGCGGCGCGCTGAGTTGTTCGCAGTGGTCGCGCGAGCGTGCGAGGGAGTGGCCGTCGTACCGCGCGGCGACAGCTTAGCTTCGCCGGCAATCGCGCCGATATCAACCTCTTCGGCAATACTCGATCGGCCGCTGCAAATCCTTATCGCCGACGATTCGCCCGATAACCGCGCGTTGATCCGGGCGTATCTGAAAAAAACGCCCTACCGTCTCGAAGAAGCCGAAGATGGCCAGCAGGCGATCGATAAATTCATCGCCGGGAAGTTCGATCTGGTGCTGATGGATATCCGGATGCCGATCGTTGACGGCTACCAGGCGACCACCAGAATTCGCGGCTGGGAGCGGGCGAACAATCGCCGCCGCACTCCAATCGTGGCCCTTACGGCATCCGCGCTGGAAGAAGCGGCGCATCGCACAAAGGCGGCCGGATGCGACGCTCACGTGATCAAGCCGATCAAGAAATCGACGCTGCTCGATGTCATTCGCGGCGCGATCGAAGCAAACCCGTTGGACCACCAGCGGGCAGACCTCATCGATCTCAAGGAGGGAGCATGCCAGACCGAGTAATAGTGGAAGTGGACGAGAGCCTGAGCGACCTGATCCCGGGGTTCCTAACGCACAAGCGCGCCGATATCATCACGATTTTCGACGCCAATGCGCGCCGCGACTACGCCGAGATCGGCCGCATCGCGCATCGGATCAAGGGCGAAGGCGGCAGCTACGGATTCGAAACGATGACCGAGATGGGCCGCTCGCTCGAGCAAGCCGCCGCGCTGCACGACGACGGCGCAGTGGTGACGCTTGCCCGCCAGTTGCTCAACTACATGGATCGTCTCGAGATAGTGTTCCAGCCGTCCGAGGATTAGCGCGGCCGCGTCACTGCCTTCTTCTCCGTCATCCCGAGCGGAGTCTGCCGGAGTCAAGCGACCCCGCGTCCGCGACTTCCTTTCACCCGCGGCAGTTGAATCGAAAGCTGGACTTGGCGCTGTTCAGTTTCCGGCCAAGTCGGCGCCGTGCTCGCCCAGCGCCGCCAGGCTGAGGCCCTTGAAGGCCGGCTCCGCCGCAGCCATCGACGCAAACACCGCGTTCGCCGTGCTCGGACGATCGACGCCGTCGAGCGCATGACCGAGCCTCGCAATTGCCTCGATGGCGGCGATCGCGGCGCCGGGCGGCGGGAACGCCGCGTTGATTCGTTGCACGCGGCCCTTGAAGTTCGTAAAGCTGCCGTCGATTTCGGGATACGCCGCGATCGGCCAGACCTGGTTCGCCATCTGGCAGGTCTCGTTGGCGTCTGTAGATAGCACCAGCATGTAGTCGAGCGCGCCGAAGCGCCTGACGAACTCTTCTTCGCCCAATTTCCCGACCAGGTCGGCGCGCATCGCGATCAGCATCTTGAGTTCACCCGATGCGACGGCGGCTGCGAGTCCGTCGAGTCCGTCGGCCGGGAGCGCCAGCGCCGCCAGTCCGCGCGCGTTGGGATTTTTGTTCGCGCGGATCAGCAAGTCGTCATCGCCACTAACCTCCGGCGGCGACCAACTGAGCGTCGCGATTCGATCCGATCCGATCGCGGTCTTCATCAACTGCTTCACCGCGAACGCTTCTTCGTTGCTGGACTGCGCATCGACCACCGCCGCGATCGAATTGGGGCCGTACTGGCGCTTGTAATCCGCGATGATCGACGCTGCGCGCCGGATGCCTTCGCCCCAGGGCTCGGCTACCAGCTGGTCCTTCTGCTGCACCAGCGGCGACGTCAGGCGCGTCTCGTTCTGCAGCGCGGGAAAACTGTGACGGCCCTCGTCGCACATCCAGTAGCTGTTGACGCCGGGGTTGAAGCGCGGCTTGAAGCGGTAGATGCGTCCGCGATGGTGGTGGATGTCGATCGCGCATCCACGCTCGCATCCGCCGCATACCGACGCGGTGCGATGCAGGTACCAGACGCGCATCCGGAAGCGGAATTCTTTTTCGGTGAGTGCGCCGACCGGGCAGATGTCCACGACGTTGCCGGCGTACTTGTTGTTGACCGGCTGGCCGGGATTGATGTCGATGCGGTTATGGTCGCCGCGCCCGAAAATCGCCAGCTCGGAGGTCTTCGTCACTTCATCGAAGAACCGGGTGCATCGCGCACACAGGATGCATCGCTCCTGATCGAGCATCACGCCCGAGCCGATGTCGATCGCCTTGCCCTTGTGATTTTTCCTGGGCAACGGAAAGCGCGACGGCTGCTGATCGTAATCCATGTAGTAGTCTTGCAGCTTGCACTCGCCGGCCTGATCGCAGACGGGACAATCGATCGGATGGTTGATCAGCAGGAACTCGAGCACCGCCTGTTGCGCGGCCTTGGCCTTGTCGCTTTTGGTATGGACGACCATCCCCTCGGCGACCCGCGTGTTGCAGGCGATTTGGAGCTTCGGCGCCTTTTCGATTTCGACCAGGCACATCCGGCAGTTGCCGACGATGGTCAAGCCGGGGTGATAGCAATAATGAGGAATCTCGACGCCGGCGAGTTCGGCCGCCTGGATGAGATTCAGGTTGGCGCCAGCGTCAACTTCCTTGCCGTCAATGGTGAGTTTGGGCATCTGAAAATCTCAGTGGCCGGCCGCGGCGCTGAGGCCGCCCGCCTTGCCGTCACGATCCTTAAACGGGCATCGGCCGAGCTTGATGTGCGCCTCGAATTCGTCGCGGTACTTGGGCACGAAGCTCTTCACCGGCATCGAGAGGCTGTCGGCGAGCACGCAAATGGTGTTGCCTTCCATGTTGGACGCGGCATCGACCAGGACCTTGAGATCTTCCATCTTGCCGCGCCCCGCTTCCAGCTCGATCAGCAATTTTTCGATCCACCCGCATCCTTCGCGGCACGGCGTGCACTGTCCGCATGACTCGTGATGGTAGAAATGCGCGATCGTCTTGAGCGCATCGACCATGCAGGTGTCTTCGTGCATCACCATCACGCCTCCGGTTCCCATCAGCGAACCGGCAGCGCGGACCGACTCGAAATCCATGTTGACTTTGACGGCTTCTTCCGCGGTGAAGATCGGAAACGACGAGCTGCCGGGGATGACGCCCTTGAGCGCCTTGCCGTCGAGGATTCCGCCGCCGACATCGTAGATCATGTCCTTGAGCGGAAAACCCATCGGCAATTCGTACAATCCCGGCTTGTTGAGGTGACCGGAGAGACAGAAAATTTTGGGACCGGGACTCTTTTCGGGACCGATCGATTTGTACCAGTCGGCGCCGCGGTTGATGATGTGCGGGACGTTCGACAGCGTCTCGATATTGTTGACCACGGTCGGGCATCCGAACGCGCCCTGGATCGCGGGAAACGGCGGACGGTTGCGGGGATACCCGCGCTTGCCTTCGAGCGATTCGAGCAGCCCGGTTTCCTCGCCACAGATGTATGCGCCGGCGCCGCGATGGGTGAAGACGTCGAGGTCGAAGCCCGAGCCGAGGATATTCTTGCCCAGGTAGTTGTTGGCGTAGGCCTCGGCGATTGCCGCGTCGAGAATTCTCTTCTGCACGGTGAACTCACCGCGCAGGTAAGTGTATGCGCTATGGGCGCCGACCGCCCGGCACGCGATCGCGATGCCCTCGATGATGCAGTGCGGATCGAACTCGATCTCGTAGCGATTGGCGAACGTGCCGGGCTCGCTCTCGTCGGCGTTGCAGCATAGATAGACCGGCTTCTTCGATTCTTTCGGAATGAAGCTCCACTTCACCCCGGTCGGAAACGCCGCGCCGCCGCGCCCGCGCAGATTCGAGTTCTTGACCTCGTTGATAATCTCCTCGGGCTTCATCTCGAACAGCGCCTTGCGCAGCGCCTGGTAGCCGCCGTTGCCGGCGTACACCTCGAGCTTGCGAAGATCAGGGATATCCAGCCAGCGAGTCAGTATCCGTTCCATGTGAATCCGGGTGCTTCCGTCGTCCGCTCAGGCGGCTTGATGCTTGTCGCTGAGCGCCATCAGTTTCTGCTTCTGGCCCTGGATTTTCCGCTGCAGCGCCATCAGTGCATCGAGCACGCTTTCCGGCCGCGGAGGGCATCCGGGAACATACACATCAACCGGGACAATTCTGTCGATGCCGGGCAAGGTCGCGTAGTTGTCGTAGAAGCCGCCGGTCGACGCGCATGCGCCAAACGCCATCACCCACTTGGGCTCCGCCATCTGATCGTAAACGCGGCGCAAAATCGGCCCCTGCCGAATCGTTACGGTGCCAATCACCATCAGCAAATCCGCCTGGCGCGGAGTGAAGCGCGGCAGCAGCGCGCCGAAGCGGTCGATGTCGTAGGGGGTCATCGACAGCGACATATACTCCATCGCGCAGCAGGCGGTTGCGAACGGATACGGAAAAATCGAAAATTTTCGCGCCCAACCAAGAGCCTTGTCCAGCCGGGTCAGGACCGCGGTGTCGCCGAGTAGAATCTCCTCGCCCTTGGACGACTCCAGTCCGCTTTTAATTAATGCCATCGATGCCTCTGGCGCTCGATATATATTTTAGATCGCTACGGTTGAAGGCTAGCAAGCATCGCCTCGGCGCGTCAACGAATCCTAATGAAACGGCCGCTCTGAGTGAAGGGAAAATTGCACTGCCGGGCTGTGGCTGCGGCTGTGGCGGCAATGGTCAGAGGCCCCGGCGCCCACTGCGCGAACCGCAAATGCGCCGCGGTTGTATATGCTCAACGTTGAGCATAGAGGCCCAGTATCAGCATTGACGCAAGCGAGATGGGGCGGCGCGGCGCGCGCGCCGGCGGATGAACAAGATGAGCGCCAAACAGCGCTGCCGGGTAGCGAAGCCTGTGGAGGGGGGCAGCAGCGACTCAACCTTGGTTCCATACCCGCAAGGCCTCAGCTTCTGCACGAGGGGGACATCGGAGAGCGATTCCGAACTCTGCCGTGGCGCCAACCGCACCACTGGCTCGGCCGGGGGCGCAATCTCATGAATCCACCCTGTCCGCGTTGCGGCGCGGCGGCGTTTTTCCCCAATGCCCGCTTCTGTGGCCATTGCGGCGCGCCGTTAACCGCCGGTCAATCCGGATTCCCTCAATGGCAGCGGCCGGCGCCGGCCAAGTATCACCACGTCGTGATGAACCGGCGCGCGCTTTCATGCCCGGAATGCGGGTATCCGATGCAGTGGGGCTTCAAGAAAATCTGCCGGCAGTGCGGCGCAAGGCTGGTGATGGTTCCGAGGCTGCTCCATCCGAACCACATGCGGGTTTACGTCGCGGGTCCGCGCGCGGCGCTGGCCGATCTGGCGGTCGAGGGTTCGGCGCTAATTATCTCGTTCGGTGTGCTCGCGCTCATTGGCGCGCTGCTCAAGAAAGGGTAACAGTCACAGGCACGCGGTCAGGAAGCGACCGGGATTCTTCCCCTTCGGCTGCGCTCAGGGCTTCGGCTGGAGAAAGCGGAGTCATCCCGAGGCGCTCAAGAATGACACAAAAAGCAGACAGTTCCCGCGCCTCATCCCCCTGACAGTTCTAACAGGGACGAAGTCCCGCATCTTTTTTTTAGCATCGGGTGCAGAGGTCACCGCTGCTCTTAACACTGGGTGCAGGGGTCACCCCTGCTCACGAAATTCGCAGCACCCCGGCACCCTTGATCTCGTCGTGCTTGAGCATTTTGAGCGCCACATTCGCCTCGCCCAGGCCGAAGGCCACCGTACTCGTGCGAATCGGTATCTCGCCCGCCAGCTTCAGGAACTCTTCGCCGTCGGCGCGCGTGTTAGCCGTCACGCTGCGAAGTTCTTTTTCGTAGAAGAGATGTCTTTCGTAGTCCAGCGCCGGAATTGGACTTAGATAAATTCCCGCAACCGCCAGGATCCCTCCGCGATCGAGCGCTTCCAGAGCCGGCCGCACGAGATCTCCCGCCGGAGCAAACAGAATTGCCGCATCCAGCCGCGCCGGCGGCCGCTCTTCAGCGCTGCCGATCCATTCGGCGCCAAGATCTTTCGCCAGATCGCGATGCGGTCCGCCCCGGCTCATGACAAACACCCGGCATCCCCAATGGCGCAGCACCTGAATCGCAAGATGAGCCGAGCCGCCGAAGCCGTACAGTCCGACCGTCGCACCCGGCCTGACCTCGGCCCGCTTGATTGCGCGGAATCCTATAATTCCGGCGCACAACAGCGGCGCCGTTTCCTCATCCCCGAGCAAATCGGGGATCGCATAGGCGAAGTCCTCCCGCACCACCGCCCATTCGCAGTAGCCGCCGTCGTGGTCGTAGCCGGTGAAGCGCGCGTTCGGGCAGAGATTTTCGCGCCCGCGACGACAATAGATGCAAACGCCGCAGGTCTCGCGCAGCCATGCGATCCCGACTCGATCGCCCTGCTTGAAACGAGCGGCGCCGGCGCCGCGCTGGTCCACCACCCCCACCACTTCATGACCCGGAATGATTCGCGGGTGGCGCGGCGGCAGGTCGCCCTCGGCGACGTGAAGATCGGTCCGGCATACGCCGCAAGTGCGTACCCGCACCAGAATTTCGCCCGGCCCCGGCTCGGGCACGGCTGCGTCGATTGCGCGGAGCGGATCCGATTCGATCGGCGCGGGCTTTTCGACCACCATCGCCTTCATTTTTTCATCTATTTTGCTCGCAGCGATCGAACTCGAACTAAAAAATATCATACCCGATACGCCCGCCGTTGGCTTGCGAAAAAACTTCTTAAGCCATCGAAAACCCAAGAATTGCGCTATCGTTCATCGGCGTGCTCTATTGAGCCGCACCGATGCAGGCGCTCAAACAATCCCCACCGTCGGGCGAACTTTCATTTGCGCGCTCCGATAACTCTACGCTGGTCGTCCGGCTCGCCGGCGATTGGCATCTTCGTCATGGCCTGCCTGACACGGACCTTGTACTGAAACAACTCGACACCGCGCCCAAGCCCGTCAGGCTGACCTTTGACGCTGCCGGGCTTCGCGACTGGGACAGCGGCCTGCTCACGTTCCTGATGGGCGTCAGCGAGATCTGCCACAAGCGCAACTTACCCGCTGATTGGAGCCCGCTTCCCGAGGGCGTGCGGGGCTTGATCCAGCTGGCGGAAGCGGTGCCGGAAAAAACCGGCGCGCGCCACGAGGCCGCGCATGCCTCGTTCATCGAACAGGTTGGCCAGGAAGCGATTTCGTATGCGCGGGGGTTCGATGAATTTCTGCGCTTCTTTGGCGAAGTGACCATCGCGTTCGCCAAGCTGGCCGTCGGCAAGGCGCGTTTTCGAAGAGTTGACCTGATGATCGTGATCCAGGATTGCGGCGCCAGCGCCTTCGGCATCGTCACGCTGGTCACCTTCCTGGTCGGGGTGATTCTCGCCTTCGAGGGCGCGGTACAGTTGCAACAATTCGGCGCGTCAATCTTCGTCGCCGACCTGGTTGCAATCGCGATGACCCGCGACATGGGCGCGATGATGGCGGCGATCATCATGGCGGGCCGCACCGGAGCCGCGTTTGCCGCGCAGCTTGGCTCGATGAAAGTGACCCAGGAAATCGACGCGCTGACCACGATGGGAATCTCGCCGCTCGAATTCCTGGTGTTGCCGCGCGTGATGGCCCTGTTCCTGATGATCCCGCTGCTGTGCGTGTACGCCGATTGCATGGGAGTGGCGGGCGGAGCGTTGGTCAGCGCGACGATGCTCCATATCTCTCTGCGCACCTATCTCACAGAGTCGAAAAATGCGGTTACGCTCACCATGATCCTCGGCGGCGTATTCAAGGCCGCTGTTTACGGCATAATCATCGCGGTCGCCGGATGCCTGCGCGGGTTCCAGTGCGGCGACAGTTCGTCGGCGGTCGGTGACGCGGCGACCGCGGCAGTGGTTACGGGAATCGTCTATGTAATCGTCGCCTGCGGAATCTTCGCCTTTATCTTCAACATCATCGGAATTTAGGTGTTTAACCGGCAGTGAAAATCAAGCTGGACAACCCGGCGCGCTGATATGGCCACCACGCCCTCACCAATCAAGTCTTCGGACGGCAAACGCGTCTCGGTGGCGAAGTTTCCCAAGGACGGACCTCCGCCGATCACGGTCAAAAATCTCACGATGGCCTACGGAACCTTCGTCCTGATGAGAGATATAAACTTCACCGTGAATCACGGCGACATCTTCATAATAATGGGTGGCAGCGGCAGCGGGAAAAGCACCCTGCTTCGCCACATGCTCGGGCTGATCGAGCCCGCCAACGGCGAGGTTTGGTACGGCGATTTCAACTTCACCAGGGGCGAACTGCTCGAGCGCGAGGAGATGCTGCGGCACTTCGGCGTTCTGTATCAGGGCGGCGCGCTATGGAGCTCGATGACGCTGGCGGAGAACGTGGGACTGCCGCTCGGCGAATTTACCGATCTGTCGGAGACGGAAATCCGGGAGGTTGCCGCGCTGAAGCTGGCGCTGGTCGGGCTCAAGGGCTTCGAGGGCTACTATCCCAGCCAGATCAGCGGCGGGATGCAAAAGCGGGCGGGACTTGCGCGTGCGATCGCGCTGGATCCGGAAATACTTTTCTTTGACGAGCCGTCGGCCGGCCTCGATCCGATAAGTTCGCGCCTGCTCGACGACTTGATCCTGGAACTGCGCGACAACCTCGGCGCAACCATCGTCGTCGTGACTCACGAGCTGGCCAGCATTTTTGCAATCGGCAACAACAGCGTCTTCCTCGACGCGGAGAGCAGGACCATGATCGCGCACGGCGACCCCAAGGACCTGCTGGCCCATTGCACCGATCACCGGGTGCAGACTTTCCTCACCCGCGGAGCAGAAGACGGGGAAAAATCAGCGAGGAATCATGGGTAAGCGAATCAATCCGACGATGGTGGGTGCGTTCGTTTTGGGCGCGCTGGGCCTGATCATGGTGGCGGTGGTCCTCCTGGAGGGAGGCCTGTTCCGCAAGACCCACGAATTTGTCATCTACTTCGGCGGCGGGGTCAACGGCCTGAGGGTCGGCGCGCCGGTCAAGTTCAAGGGCGTCGAGATAGGCGAGGTCAAACGGATTCGATTGCGCCTCGAGCAGGAGGTCAACCGCCAGAATAACAAGTTGACCGCCGAGGTGCGCATCCCGGTGATCATCGAGCTCGACGAGGAAAAGATTGTTTCCCACGGCGGCGCCTCCATCGATTTGAGCGACCCGCATACGATTCCCAACCTGATCCGCGAAGGGCTGCGCGCGCAACTCGGCTCGGACAGCTTCGTCACCGGCCTGATGTACGTGGCGTTGGACATCGAACCGAATACGCCGATTCAAATGGCCGCGCCGCTGGGCTCTCCGCTCCAGGAAATCCCCGCAATTCCAACCACCCTCGAACAGGCCCAGGCGGTGGCAATCCGAATTTTCGAAAAACTCGACAAGGTGGACTTCGACGCCGTGTTCACGCAGATGACCGGGATGCTGGATTCGATCAGGCAAATCACCACCTCGCCCGCGCTGAAAGAAGTCGTGGCGAATTCCGAGAAAACCCGCCAGCAACTCGATCACACCCTGGCCGGCGCGCAGCAGACTCTCAACTCGATGAACAGCCAGGTGCATCCTCTGTCGCAATCTTTTCAGAAGACCTCGCTTTCCGCCGACGCCGCGGCCAAGCAGGCCCGGCTGACGCTCGGCGCCGTGCAAACGGCGATCGAGCCGAACTCTCCCGTGAACTACCAGGTGCTGCAGACCCTGCAGGACGTCTCCGCCGCCGCCCGCTCGATCAAGGAGCTGGCCGACTACCTGCAACGTAACCCGAGCGCAATCATTCGCGGGCGCGACCTCAGCCAGGATTAACCATGACCTCGACCAGACAGCTGCTCAAGACTTGTGCGCTCGGCGCGATCGCGATGGCGCTGGCGGGATGCTCCGTTTTCGCCAAAACGATTCTCGCCCCGCAGCCGGACATCACCAAGTTCTATCTCCTCACACCCACAGCCGGCGCCGCGCCGACGCAGAGCGTGGGCGGCGATTTCGCGATTGGACTTGGGCCGATCAAACTCCCTCCATACCTCGATCGCCCGGAAGTAGTGACGCGGGCTGCCCCCAATCGTCTCGAGCTCTCAAAGAGCGAGCGATGGGGCGAGTCGCTGCAAAACGGTTTCACCAGCGTGATGGCGCGCGACCTCGCCGCACAAGCCGGCACCAGGCGCGTGATTATCTTCCCGTGGTACAACACCATCCAGATCGATTTGCAGGTCCAGATTGACGTCTATCGCTTCGAGACCGATGGCAATGGCAACGCGCAATTGTCGGCGAAATGGACGATTCTCGACTCCGCCGGCAAGAACATCCTTTACACGGCGGAGTCGAATCTCACGCAGCCCTCCAAGCCCGGCGATGCTACCGATGCGGCGGCGGCGCTTAGTCGCGCGGTGGGCGATCTCAGCGGCCAGATCGCGAACATGATCCACCAACTGCGCTCGCAACAGGGCGCTCATCCGGCCTGAGGCTACAGTTCGAAGTCAGCCTCTTCGAGAATGCGGGCGGCGCGGTAGAGGAAGCGATTGCCCAGCACCCCATCGATGACGCGATGGTCGTACGACAGCGCCAGGTACATCATGGTGCGGATTGCGATCGCGTCGGCGCCGTCAACCTCGACCACCACCGGCCGCTTCTTCACTTCGCCCATCCGCAAGATGCCGACCTGCGGCTGATTGATGATCGCAAATCCGTACAGATTCCCCTCTCTCCCCGGATTGGAGAGGGTAAAGCTGCCGCCCGCGAGATCCTCCGCGGTGATTTTCTTCTCGGCGACTTTGCGCCGCAGACTTTCGATCGCGCGCGCAATCCCGACCACCGACATCCCTTCGGCGGCCCTGATCACCGGAACCAGCAGCCCTTCGTCGGTATCCATCGCGATGCCGAGATTGATTTCGCGCCGGCGCACCACGGAGTCGCCCACCACCGAGGCATTCATCCGCGGAAATTCCTTGAGCGCGCGAACGGTCGCCGCCGCCGCCAGCGGCAAAAGCGTGAGACTGAAACCCTCGCGGCGCGCGAACTCATCCTTATGCTTCTCGCGGATGCGCATCGCGTTGGTGATGTCAACTTCCGCAACCGTGCCCACGTGCGGCGAATGCGTCTTGGAGAACACCATGTGCTCGGCGATGAGCTTGCGCCGGCGGGTGAACGGCTCGACGATGTCGCCTTCGATCGGTTGATAGACGGGAGGCCGAAAAACCGCACCCAACTGAGCCGCCGGCGCTTGCGTCGCCGCGCCAGCCGACGCAGGACGCGGGCCGCTCTGCGCAACTCCGTTAGTCGGCGGCGGCGCGGCCGCGGCGCCAGGCGCCGCGCCTCTTCGCAGCGAATCGAGGTAACCTTGCAGGTCGCGCTTGCTGACTCGCCCGCCAATTCCCGTTCCCGGGACGCGACTCAGATCGATGCCCTCTTCCGCCGCCATTTTCAGCACGACCGGAGAAAAGCGCCGCGGACCTCCCGCCTCGGATACGGCCGCATGAACGCCAACCGCGGCCGATTGCATGGGCTGAGGCGGCGGCGCCGGCTTCACCGCCGGACTTTCCCGTGTGGGCTCCGTCCGAGCAGGCAGCGGCTCCGCCTTCGGCGCTGCTTTCGGCGCGATCGCCTTCAGCTTTGCCGTGGTCTCTGCGCCGGCCGGCTCGATCACGGCAAGCGTCGCGCCGACCGGGATTGTCTGCCCTTCCGCGGCGACAATCTTCGCGATTCGTCCCGCGCTCGGCGACGGAATTTCCGTGTCCACCTTGTCGGTCGAAATTTCAACGAGCGGTTGATCTTCGCTGACGATGTCGCCTTCCTTGACCAGCCACTTTGCGATCGTGCCTTCGACCACACTCTCGCCCATCTGCGGCATCGTTACGTCGATCGCCATTTCAATACGCCGCCAGGCTGCGGATCGCATCCACGATTTTGTTGGTGCTGGGCAGTATGAATTCCTCGAGCGGCGGGCTGAATGCGACCGGCGCATCGGCGGCCGCGACCCGGCGCACCGGACCGTCGAGATATTCGAATGCGTTCTCCATGATGATCGCCGAGACCTCACCGCCGATCCCGCCGGTCAGCCGATCCTCATGCACCACGAGCACCTTGCCGGTCTTGCGCGCGGTTAAGAGTATTGCCTCGCGATCCAGCGGCAGCAGCGTTCGCAAATCGAGCACCTCGACCGCAAGCCCGTCTTCCTTCTCGACGATTCGCGCCGCGTCAAGCGATTGGCCGAGCGTGCCGCCGTAGGTGATTATCGAAAGGTCGCCGCCTTGCTTGCGAATTTCCGCAACTCCGATCGGCACCGTGAAGTCGCCTTCGGGAAGGTCTTCCTTGACGCTGCGATAGAGCCGCTTGTGCTCCAGGTACACCACCGGGTTGCCGTCGCGAATCGCGCTCTTCAAAATTCCTTTCGCGTCGTATGCGGTTGCGGGTGCGACCACCTTGAGTCCCGGCACGCGCGTGAACCACGCCTCGGGATTTTGTGAATGGAACAGCGCGCCGTGAACCCCCGCGCCCGATGGCGCGCGGATCACCAGCGGACAAGCCGCCTTGCCGCCGTGACGGTAGCGCAGCGTCGCCGCATTGTTGACGATCTGATCGAAGGCGCACGCGATAAAATCCGCGAACTGCATTTCGACCACCGGACGCATCCCCAGCACCGCCGCGCCGATTCCCGCGCCCACGATCAACGCCTCCGAGATCGGCGTGTCGATCACGCGCTCCTCGCCAAACGCCTCGAGCAGCCCTTCGGTGGCTTTGAACGCGCCGCCCAGCTCCGCCACGTCCTCGCCCATGACGAAAACATTTTCGTCGCGGCGCATCTCCTCGTGCAGCGCCGCGTTAATCGCCTTGATGTAAGTGACTTCCATTGGCCTAGCGCGCGCCGTTGGCCGATGAGTTCGGCGCCTTGGGAGAAATTGGAGCGCCCGGCGGCGCGTAAATATCTTCAAGTGCTTCTTGAGGTTCCGGCAGCCGGCTGCCTTCGGCGAATTCCACCGCCGCCTGCACCGCCTGCTTCGCCCGCTCGTCGATCTGCTCGCGGATGCGCTTGATGTCGTGGCCCTTCTTCTCCAGGTAAAACTCGAAGCTCGGGATCGGATCGCGGCTCTGCCATTCGATCAGCTCTTCCGCGTCCCGGTACAGCGCCGCGTCGTGCTCGCTATGCCCGCGGTAGCGATAAGTCTTGCATTCGATCAGCACCGGACCCTCGCCGGCGCGGGTGCGTGCGATCGCGCGCTCGCTCAGCTCCAGCACCGCCAGCAGGTCGTTGCCCGAGCACACATGACCCTTGAAGCCATAGGCCACCGCGCGATCCGCAACATTTTCGATCGCCATCTGTTTTTCCAGCGGGGTCGAGTACGCGTAGCGGTTGTTCTCGCACACGAACACGACCGGCAGCTTGTGCACGCCGGCAAAGTTCATCCCTTCATGCACGTCCCCGCGCGACGACGCGCCTTCACCGAAGAAGGCCACCGCAACGTTGGGATCCTTTTTCATTTTGAATTTGAGCGCCGCACCGACCGCCACCGGGATCGACGAACCCAGCATCGAGGTCGATCCGAAAACCGCGTGTTCCAGGTCGCCGCCGTGCAGAAACGAATCCTTGCCGCGCGACAGCCCCGTCTCCTTGCCCATCAACTGCGCCATCAGGCGGCCCGGATCGACCCCGCGCATGATGAAAACTCCCATGTCGCGATGCAGCGGCGCCACGAAGTCGCCGTCGTGCAACGGCGCGCAAATGCCCGTGACGATCGCCTCCTGCCCGGCGCCGGAGTAAACCCCGCCCAGGATTTTGTTCTGGCGATGCAATCGCGAAACACGCTCCTCGAACGCGCGAATCAACTTCATCCAGTAATAGAGCTGGAGCTCATACTCGACGCGTGGCGCGGGCTCGACGCCGCCGCGCGCAACATTGGTTTCGTCCATCTGGCTGTACCCCGGCTTCGCCTATCACACTCAGACTAACCCGCGCGCGCCGGCGGGGCAAAACGCTCTTGTCTCCATCGCGACAACGGAGCGCGTCTTAATACTGCGCTGCCGTCGCAACGGCCACTGGCCGCCCGTGCCCACGGGCGCGCGCGTAAATCGTCTGAATCGGGTATGCTGAAAGAGTGAAGACGAACCCGTTTCCGTGGTTTCCGTGGTGGCCCAAGGTCGAAGAGAGCCACTACGTGCCGATCATTATAATCGCCCTCGTCCTCACTGCGGTCCTGATTTATTTTTCCGGAATCTAGAACCATTGCATTTTGGGCTTGCGAGGCGGAAAGAAAATACGTGAAGCCACGCCATGCCGCCGCGCTCGCGCTTGTGGGCTGGTATCTGATGGTAGCACCACACACTACTGGGTCGTCACCTTGTCCGCCGCTATCGGGCTGGAAAATCCGAAAGTCGCTTAGCACAGATCACGCCTGCCAACGCGCTCTAACTGACCTGCGGCGTCCGTGGGTAGAGTCATTTCGGAACGGGCATGGCGCTTGGGACAATTGCGGCAGCGCCGACGATCAAGGTAGATGTGTCGCGACCGACGATCCGCGACTCAAGAATTAGGACACTCGCCGTCTGCACTTAGGACAGATCCTCGCGCCCGCATTCAGTTTTGTTTTGCAACTAGGTTGCCTCGCCGTATCTGATCGCTTATAAACGCGATTGATGCCGTCGATGCATTCATCGCTCGCTTCCGCACCTCGCGAGCCCGCGCCGATCCGCGAGATCCTCGATCGAGCGCTGGCGGGCGCGCGCCTCAGCGATGCCGACGCGATCGCACTTATCGAATGCCCCGACAGCGACCTCGACGCCCTGCTCTCCGCGGCGGCTGAACTTCGCGATCGCGGCAAGGGCCGCGACGTTACTTACTCGCGCAAAGTCTTCCTGCCCATCACCAATCTCTGCCGCGATCGTTGCACCTACTGCACCTTCCGCAAAGACCCCGGCGACCCCGGCGCGTGGACGATGATGCCCGGCGAGATTGCCGATTGGTCGCGGCGCGGCGCCGAGCTCGGATGCAAAGAGGCGCTGATGTGCCTGGGCGACAAGCCCGAGGTCGCCTTCAAGGAATATCGCGAGACGCTGGCGACGCTCGGCGTCCGCACCACGATCGAATACGTCGCCCGCGCCTGCGAAATCGCGCTGGCCGCGGGACTGCTGCCGCATACCAACGCCGGCCTGATGACGTCCGACGAAATGCGCGTGCTGCGTCCGCTCAACGCGAGCATGGGCCTGATGCTCGAAAACATCTCGCCGCGGCTGCGCGCGCGCGGCGCGGTGCATCAGGCGGCGCCCGACAAGGACCCCGCGCTGCGGATTAAGATGATAGACGAGGCGGGCGCACTGCGAATTCCGTTCACGACCGGAATCCTGCTCGGCATCGGCGAGACTCCGGCCGAACGCGCACTGAGTCTGACCGCGATTCGCGACACCCACGAGCGCCACGGTCATATCCAGGAAGTGATCATCCAGAATTTTCGCGCCAAGCCGGAAATTGCGATGGCCGACGCGCCGGAGCCTGACGCATACGACATGGCGCGCGCGATCGCGGCCGCACGCCTGGTGCTCGGGCCGGCGATGAACGTGCAGGCGCCGCCCAACTTGTCGCCGCGTCAGATCGAGTTGTTCCTGAGCGCCGGAATCAACGACTGGGGCGGCATTTCCCCGCTCAGCAAGGATTACGTGAACCCCGAGGCGCCGTGGCCGCACATCGAGCGGCTCGGCGAGCGATGCGCGCGGGCTGGATTCAGGCTTGCTGAAAGGCTCGCAATTTATCCCGAATATATTAATGATAAGTGGCTCGACCCGGCGGTCGCGACTAAAGTGCGCGCGATATGGGCTCGGCCTGTCGGAGGCCAACAATGAACCTGGAGTACTGGCGAGATTACGTTGACGAAATCGAAGCGACTCCCGTTGACGCTTTGCTGGGCAAGGCGTCCGCGCCGGTGCGCACCGCGCTTGAACGCGCTCTCCTGAAAAGAGAACTGACGCCCGAAGAAGGGCTGCTGCTTTACACCGCCGGCGGCGACGACTTGCGCGCGACCGTCCGATGCGCCGACATCGCCCGCGCCGAGGACGTCGGCGACGAAGTCACCTACATCGTCAATCGCAATATCAACTTCACCAATATCTGTTTCGTGGGATGCCAGTTCTGCGGCTTCAAGCGCCAGCGCTGGGAGGACGACGCCTACGATCATTCCGACGATACGATCGTGCGCAAAGTGGCCGACGCAGTCGCCCGCGGAGCCACCGAGATCTGCATGCAGGGCGGCATCAACCCCGACATGCCCCCGTTCAAGTATCGCGACCTGCTCGACGTGATGAAGGGTGCCTTCCCCGAGATTCACATCCACGCGTTCTCGCCGATGGAAATAATGTACGGCGCCAAGCGCGCGCGGATGGACTATCCCGAATACATCACGATGCTCAAGGACCACGGACTCGGATCGATTCCCGGCACCGCCGCGGAAATCCTCGACGACAGCGTGCGCGAGATCCTCAGTCACAAGAAGGTCGACGTAGCCGCGTGGGTCGAGATAATCACCACCGCTCACGCCGTCGGCGTGCCGACCACCTCAACCGTCATGTACGGCCACATCGAGACGCCCCGCCATGTGGTGAATCATCTCGACTTGATCCGCACGATCCAGAAGCAGACCCATGGCTTCACCGAGTTCGTGCCGCTCAGATTCATCCATCAGAACACGGTGCTCTACCGCAAGGGCCTGGTTTCGCCGCCCGATCGCGGTCAATTGGATTTCCAGATGTACGCGTTCTCGCGCCTGTTCCTGCGCGGGCAAATCGACAACATCCAGACTTCGTGGGTCAAGTGCGGCGTCGATCTCGCGGCGTACACGCTCAAGGCCGGATGCAATGATTTTTCGGGCACGCTGATGGAAGAAAGCATCACGGCCCTGGCCGGCGGCGACTCGGGCGAGTTCGTGCCGGTCGATTTGTTCGAGGAAAAAGCCCGCGAGATGGGCCGCGTCGCCGTCGAACGCACCACGCTCTACAAGAAGCTCTACGGAAGAAAGGCACCCAATGGAGCGCGGCCAATCGCGTCCTCTCCCGTCGCGGCGGATCACCACGCTTGCGGGGGGAGTGGGTGCGGCTAAGTTCATCCGGGGACTGGTTCGGCGTATCGATCCCGAAAGGCTGACCGTCGTCGTTAATACCGGCGACGACGACACCTTTTACGGGCTTCACGTCTCACCCGATATCGACACCATCAGCTACACGCTCGCCGGCGTAGCCAATCGCGCGCAAGGATGGGGCCTGGACGGAGAATCGTTCAACGCGCTCCACGCGCTCGCGCGTTTCTACGGCAAGCCGTGGTTCGCGCTGGGCGATCGCGACCTCGCCACTCATCTGTACCGCACCGAGCGGATGCGCCACGGCATATCGCTCAGCCGAATCACCGCCGAAATCGCGGACGCATTCGGAGTCAAGTCGCGAATCATCCCCATGAGCGACGACCGGGTGCGGACCTTCGTCAAATTGCGCGGACGGCGCGCCATCCCGTTTCAGGAATACTTCGTGCGCGGGCGCGCTCGCGGCGCCGTCGAAAAGATCGAGCTGCGTGGAATCGGGATCGCGCGCCCCAATCCCGCCGTCCTGCGCGCGATTGGCAAATCCGCCGCGGTCATCCTGGCGCCGTCGAATCCGTTCGTCTCGCTCGGCCCGATTCTGAATTTGACCGGCGTGCGCGCGGCGCTGCGCCGGGTGAAACCGCGCGTCGCGGCCATTAGCCCGATCGTCGCCGGCAAGCCGATCAAAGGTCCCGCCGGCAAAATGCTCCGCGGCCTCGGGATGGAAGTCTCGCCGCTTGGAGTTGCGCGGCTCTATCGCGACATAGCCGGACTGTTCGTGCTGGACAACGCCGACCGGCGCTACCTCGAATCGATCGAACGGCTTGGGATGCGCGCGCTGGCTACCGACACCATCATGGCCACTCCCGAGCGCGCCGCCGCTTTGGCCGAAGTGGTTCTGCGAGCGCTTGCGGTGTAGTAGGCTGGTCCCGCCGATGCGCACGATAAGTCTCACTGCAATCGAGGGAATCCCGATGGTGAAGGCGGGCGACGATCTTGCCGCGCTGATCGCCCGGGCGCTCGACGACACTGGCTTCGGACTCGAACCCGGCGATATTCTCGTCGTATGCCAGAAGGTGGTCTCCAAAGCCGAGGCTCGCGTCGTCGATTTGAAGGATTTCGAGCCCTCCGAATTCGCCCGCAGCTATGCCAAGCGCTGGGAAAAAGATCCGCGCGCGATCGAAGTCGTGCTGCGACAAACCAGCAGAATCGTCCGCAACGACCGCGGCGTCCTGATCGTCGAGACCGGACCCGGATGGGTCTGCGCCAATGCCGGCGTCGATGAATCCAACAGCCTCGAAGACGGCCGCGCCATCCTGCTGCCCGAGGATCCCGACGCCTCCGCGCGCTGTCTTCGCGACCAGCTTCGCCGCCGCCTGGGCGTTACCGTCGCCGTGCTGATCACCGACACCTTCGGCCGTCCGTGGCGCGACGGCCTTACCGAAGTATGCCTCGGAATCGCCGGCATGAATCCAATCCTCGACTTGCGCGGCACCGCCGACCTGGGCGGCCGCGAATTGCATCACACCGTCGTTGCAATCGCCGACGAGATCGCGTCCGCCGCCGGCCTCCTGATGGAAAAAGCTGGCGCCACTCCGGCGGTCGTCGTGCGCGGATACAAATATGATCCGTTCGAGGGCAGCGCGAAGGTATTGATTCGCCCCGCCGAAGCCGATTTATTCCGCTAACCGCATCCAGTGAAAAGTGGAAACGTGAAAAAGTGAAAATTGAAAAGTGAAAAGAGCCAAGGCAACTCAACTCGCTGACGCATCGACGCCTGAGGCTTTGAACCCCGCGCGCCTGGTCGAAGCCGACCTGGCCGCGGCCGAAGCGAAACTTTCCCGCCTGCTCGACTCCAACGAGTCGGCCATCGCGGAAGTTTGCCACTATCTCGTTGACGCCGGCGGCAAGCGGCTGCGGCCGGCGTTCATCCTGCTGGTGTACCGCGCATGCGGCGGCACTGACGCGAAAGTGGCCGACGCGATCGACGCTGCTATCGCGCTCGAACTGATCCACTCCGCGACCCTGCTCCACGACGACATCATCGATCGCGGCCTGCTGCGTCGCGGCAAGCCGTCGGCGTTCGCGCGCTACGGCTTTGGCCCGTCGCTGATCGCCGGCGACTATCTGTTCTGCCGCGCGTTCGAGGTATGCGGCCGCTTCGAAGAACGCCTCGTGCGCACCGCGGCGCAGGCCTGCATCCAGCTCACCGAAGGCGAAGTGATGGAGGGGCGCTTCCGTCACAACGCGGCCGCGTCCCTGGCGGACTATATCGGGGTGATCGATCGCAAGACCGCGTCGCTGTTCCACGCCGGCGGCAAGGTTGCGGCGGATCTCGCGGGCGCGGCGTCGCGCACGATCGATGCGATGGCGAAGCTGGGAACCGCGATGGGCCTGGCGTTCCAGATGGTCGATGACCTGCTCGACATTCTGGGGCCCGAAGAAAAAATCGGCAAGCCAGTCGGCTCCGATTTGCGCGCCGGCATTCTGTCGCTGCCGGTCGTGCTCGGCGTCGAGCGCAGCGCCGAGCTGCGCGCGCTGTTCCAGAACGGAACCAGCATGAAGGGCGCGGTGCTCGAGCGCGCGCTCGGCCTGCTGCGAGACCCGGAAATCATCGCCGCCGCGCGCCGTCTGGCCGCGGATCAAGTCGCAATCGCCCGCTCGATCGTCGGCGAGCTCGAACCGTCCCCCTACCGCGACGGCCTGGCAACGTTGATCGACGACCAAATCTCCCGCGAAGTCTGAACTCCCCACCCCCGCCGATTCGATCCGTTCCTCAACGGCCTCCCCCACGTCGTGACGGAGCAGTAATCTCCCGCTCATTTTTGGTTTGACATGGAGATTATCCCCAACGTGAAACCGGACGAAGTATCCATCTAATAGGCGGAGTGACACGCCGGTAGGGGAGGTCCCCCCAAAGCCTCTACAGAATGTAGGAATATGGTCTCAGCGAGGATTTATCGCATGGCCGCTAGCGCTGGTCTTAGCGTGCGTAACTACGTGCGGGATCGTTGCAGGTCTGAAAAACTTGCGGCTTTGTGGGGTCCCACAGGACGCATACGTCGGTGTAGAAAATATGCGTTCTGTCGATGCCGTAGTAGTAAACGCATCCAACGGCATAGAGCGTTTGGCCTCGGTTGTCCTCGCTCAATTCTTTCTCGTTAAGCGGAAGCCAATCTTTCTCAAGAGACTTTGTAGGGTCAGCTTCCAGCGCATCTATGTAGGCGCCCTTCGGCAAACTAGTAACATCCGGATCGCAATTAGGATCGCGGGGTGGCGATTTCCCGCTCATCATGATGTGCCCTATCGCTACAATGGTGAGGGCCAGCGACTTGCCGTAGTTGTGAAAGATCACGTGCACCTTGTTGGGGATGTGATCTGCCGTGAATCCCGTTGGAGCCGCGCCATTCGGATAGATGAGCGGACCATTGCTGAGCACTTGTTGCTCGACGCTCTTCGCCATTTCGACTTTCTGCTTGTACGCTTCCCACGCATAAAAGCTGAGAACCAAGAATCCCAAGACTTCGAGAAAGAATGTCGCGCGATAAGAACGGTGTCGGAAGTCCTTAGTGACTATTCGCGCCCAGCGCTTCACGCCGTCGTAGCATTGACGTATTTGTGCGTAGCGGTTCGTCTGACCGCTCTCGGACTCTCGATTCTGCAATTCCGACCGCCCCGCGATTGAAGCAACCGGTTGCGTAACGCGACCCTGCTCTTTGGTCTCGTTATGCTGATCGTCGGTCAAGTGTTTTTGTGGCTTCTCTTTGATCTGGTTGGTTGAGCCTTCGGAGCTAGGCATTCATCGGAGACAATCAACTTGTCAATCAGGGAATCAAAATCCACACGCGCTTTCAGCACTTCGGGCGCTTCAGCCTAGAGCCGTTTTATTATTTCGGCATCGCGTTCTCTGTCCATGCGTTTTCCCATCGATCCGCAGTATAATCCTTCGAGCGATTCATTTCACTCTCAAGGAGATACGCCGGATCATGAACAGCGTCCGAAGTTTCTTCAACGCGTATTTTGGATGGCGTCCGAGCCTTGCTCAGATTCTCTGGACGCCGGTTACCCTCATTGCGGTACGCATCATTTTGTGGACGTGGAAACAACCGCTGCCACGTGGCGAAGCAATGTACTGGTTAATTGGGATTCCACTACTTCTGCTCGTTGGCGCTGTTGCGTCATACGCTACGAAGAGCAGTCGCCCACAACTGATTGGCAGCATCGACCGCCTTGGGATTTTGAACGCTGCGCAACTCACCAAGGAAGCCAAACACGAACACAGCATGGCGGTTCTTTTGACCGTAAGCATACAAAACAAAGGAACAGCAAGCATCGCTGACAAATGGGCATTAGCAATTCGTATCAAAGACGCTGAGCAAACAATCAAAACAATCCCTGTCTACTTATCGCCTGTGATCCAGATGAATGTGCACGACGCCGTAACGGGGGGCATAACTCCGTTACTCGGCGCCGACGCCTTATACAATAAGACCGTCATTGCGCCCATCGCGACAGGGGCGATGGTGAGAGGAATTCTGCTTTACCTCGTAGATGATGTTACGGAGTCCATGCTGACTGTTCCGGGCACGAAATATATTCTTCAGTTCGTTGATATCAATGGCCGCAAACATGACATCGTGCATTCGTGGCCTGCCATACCAGATCGAAGAGCCGGATACATGGCAGGAATGTTGCAAGCTCCTGGTATGGGACTAGCCATGGTAACAATACCGCCGCCCGAACCTTCGTCTTCTTCCAAGCCATCAAGCTAAAAATGCGAACCGCAACTGCTCAGGCTTGCTGGCCTCTGGCTTTCGCTGAGGCCGCTGCCAGCGTGGCGAACTCAGCATCCTGTTATGGGGATGAACTATTCAGCCTGACCCCACCGGTTTTGGCCCACGGTGTTTCCGTACCAAGCCAAGGCGGAACGCGCCGCTTGCGGCGCCCTGGAAAGCCCTCGGACTCAAATCCGGGCTCCAACATTTCGATTGACGCACCGCTTGGTGTCGGAGCAACACTGACAAGGATTCAAAATGTAAATTCCGGGTGCCGCCGATATGATCAAACTCGTTTATGTAGTCCGAAAGCGCAAAGACGTCTCCGAAAAGGATTTCCACGAGTACTGGCTAAAGAAGCACGGACCGCTGGTCCGCAGCTTCGCGAAATCGATGCGCGCCAAGAAATACGTCCAGAGTCATACCGTGTTCGAAGACGCGGGCAAACAAATTCGCGGTACCCGCAAAATGACCGAAACCTACGACGGGATCACCGAAGTTTGGTGGGACACACTCGAGGATTTTAGTTCGGGCGGCGATCCCAAAGAACGCGCTGATGCGGCGCGCGCGCTGCTCGAAGATGAATCGAAGTTTGTCGATTTCGAGCGCTCGTCGATTTTCCTCACCGAAGAGCACGAGATCTTCGACTATACGAAATAGTCAAAACAGCAATGGAAACGGGCGCCGCTTCAGTCTCGATGAAATGAAACAAATCCCGGTGACTCCTGAAGCCGGGTTTCATGCCGGATTTTGCGGACGAACTGGCCTGCACCGCGGGCTTATCAATCGCGTAGTCGCGAAAAGATGCGCTGCGCAGATTTTCGCGTCTTCTCACTGCGGGTGCAGGGGCCGCAGCCCCTGGCCGTGGCGACGGCAGCGCAGTATTAAGCCATTGGCAGTGGCCGCGCGCGACAACGGAGCGCGGTCGTTGGCACGACGGGCCAGTATTAAGAAACCGCGTGCGCGCAGCTCTTCTATAGTGTAGTCGCGAAAAGATGCGCTGCGCAGATTTTCGCGTCTTCTCACTGCGGGTGCAGGGGCCGCAGCCCCT